>CALHUZ010000495.1 GCA_938039305.1 uncultured Saprospiraceae bacterium | reverse complement strand
ATATATACTGATTGGAAAATCAACCTCTTGCCCTCCTTGATCTATTCTTATGAATATATTAATAATGTCTTCTTCGATATCAGGTAAATTATGAATGAAGTTATTATATCTAACCTCGCGCTTGTCATAGACATAATTATCTCCCTGTATCTTCTTGCTGATAAGACCATTTTTATTGAACATAAATAGTTCGTAATGGCCGATATGTGCATTGCCAAATTGTATTAAATAGTTACGGTATGAGTCTGTGCTTTTCTTTTTAATATCAAACGCCAACCAGACTATTTCAGGACTTGATTCAAATATCCTATCACCTTCCGTTAACTGAAAAAGAGTTGGATCTGATCTTAGATCATCAATTGTTATATTATGATCTTGATCTTTATAAAAGTAGATTAGATGATCCTCGCAGTTAATTCTCTTTTTTTCAGAACTTAACTCAATCGTAGGAGTGTTGGCGTGTAATGCACCAAACAAGAAATAAAAAACGAAGACTAGTAATGCTCGTCCCATTATGCTTTATCTTGTTATTCTAATAGCCTGTGTTGAAAGGCATGTCTCATTAGCCCCGCGGTATTTCGAAGTCCAAGCTTCTTAAGCATATTCTTGCGATGAGTCTCTACAGTTGTAACTGAAATGAACAGTTTTTCTGCTATTTCTATAGTCGTGAATTCTTCAGATATAAGTTTTAGAACTTCTTTTTCACGTTTGCTTACAGAAGGCCCTTTGTAATCGTCCTTAGAAATAGGTTTGTCAATATAGTTGGCGAAATCTTCCCTTAAATCATTTTCAAGATACTCTTGCCCAGCGGCTACTCCTTTAATGGCTTCGATGAGTTCTTCTTTGCTACAGGATTTTAAAAGGTAAGCCTTAGCGCCATTCTTGAACATAGCTTCCACCATATTCATTTCTCTATACATCGTCAGCGTGATGATCTTAACAAGAGGATATTTGTCTTTAATGATGGCACTTGTTTTGAGTCCATCCAATCCTGGCATATTAATATCCATCAAGACGACATCTATCTGATGCTCTCTTAGCATATTAAGCGCTTCTTGGCCATTATTTGCTTCAGCGACAACAAGCATATCTTGCTCATTCTTCAACAAAGTCTTTATACCATCACGCACAATGACGTGATCGTCAGTCAGCAGTAATCTTATCATCTCAGTTGTTAGTGAGTCGAATATAAACAATAAAATATTGGGGTTCAGAACATAAATACTGAGAATGACTAGATGTCTTTTAGCACTTTGAGTGTCTTTTCAATTTCTGATGATTTAGTATAGGCAGAGATGCCCATTCGAGTGACTCCGCCTTTCTCCAAGAGCCCAAGTACTTCTGTGGCTCTTAGGGCATAAAAGTGGCCGCTCCAGGCAAATATGTTTTCTTTCGCAAGAAGCTTACAGATCTCTATGGCCTCCAATTTTTTATGAATAAATGATACCGTCGGAGCATGTTGTCCTTTGTCAAATGATGGACCTATGACTTTGATATCATTGATTTTAGCGAGACCGCTATATAACTTCTTGGCGAGCTTTCCTTCGTGTTTTCCGATTTTCGATAGAGCATCTTCTAACTGACTACGTAGATTTTTACCATTTCCTTGCTCTGCTATGAATCTGACTGCTGCGCCGACGCCTGCCATAGCAGCATGGTTCAGTGTTCCAGTCTCGATTGAGTATGGTGCGTGCTGATCAGCAGTCCTGAGCCTATCTGTTGGAAGCTGATCGAGCAAACCGGTTCGGCTGTACAATATGCCTACATGAGGCCCATAAAACTTATATGCCGAGCAAAGTAAAAAATCAAACCCTTGAGTCTTAACATCTATCGAGTAGTGAGGTGCATAATGAACGGCATCTATCAACAACCAAGCGCCGACTTTGTGTGTCAGCTTCCGTATGAGCGCTACATCATTGACAGTTCCGGTAATATTTGATGACCAACCCATACAAACAAGTCGTGTATCTTCATTAATCTTATCAGCGAAATCATCATAGTCAAGTCGACCATTTTTTAAGAGCTTAACTTCTCTGACGATTATCCCTTCAGATCTTAATGATAGCCATGGGCCTCGATTAGCTTCATGATCTAACTGTGTGATGAGTATCTCATCGCCTGGTTGTAGATGTCTTCCTATGGCCCTTGCAAGACTATAGTTAAGTGTAGTCATGTTTTGACCTAAAGAGATATTGTGAGACCCTTCAGCGCCTAAAAATGTAGCAAGTGATGAGCGAGTGTCATTCATCATCACATCAGTTTCCTGAGTGGTTGTAAAGACACCATGAGCATTGGCATTAGAAGTGCGATAATAATCTGACATAGCCTCAATGACAGATTCTGGCACTTGAGTGCCTGCTGGTCCATCTAAGAAAATGCAGTCTTTGTTATTTGCTTTTCGAGACAAACTCTTGAATTGATTTCTCAGTTCTGTATTCATTGCTATTGATATGATTAAGGTCAAGATAGGTGTTCCAAGCCTTTTAGAATAATTGAGGTAAGATGTTTGGATAGTATCTGTCAAAATAGAAAGGAATAAGCGTCAATGAAATTTTGGAGTAGAACCTTCAGAAATGATCTGTATTTCTTAATTGGCGTAGGCGTCACAACAGTTTGCAGGTCGTAATCGTTTTATGACCACATCACAAGTATGCAGGATATGAAGAATAGTGCGATATTGATTTTTATAATAGCTCTCTTGGGGTCAAGTAATATATACGGACAAGAGATATTAGGCACATGGAAGGCTATTGATGATGTAGATGGTAAGGCGACATCTCATATTTTAATATCCAATCGAGATGGAAAATTGTATGGTGCGATCACAAATCTACTCGAATATGGTAATGATTCACTTTGCCAACTTTGTAAGGGTGATAAGAAAGACCAGCCAATAGTTGGCATGGAGATTATCTGGGATATGAAGCAAGATGGAAAAAGTTGGAGTGGTGGAAGGATCTTGGATCCTGAAAGCGGAAAAGACTATAAGTGTAACATTAAGCTTGTAGATGGTGTCCTCGAAGTACGGGGATATATTGGAATACCTGCACTTGGTAGAACTCAGAAATGGTATCGTGTAGAATAAGTGATAGCGATTTTTCTAAATTGAAACAGAGGCAGTAAGATTAGAAACTGTTGGATGTTCACTACCGCCTCTTGACTCGACTGTTATATTTAGTGAACTGGCTCTGCTTAAGTAGTTCATAGGAATAGCATCGGTTATCGCTTGGCCAGCATCAAAGGTGCCAAGGCTTAGCATCCTTCCTTCTACATCTGCCCAAAGTTGATATGTCTGATCAGAAGAGATAGCTGGAAGTTCGACCACACGGAGCATTGATTTTTCTAATTGTTCATTCCAGTAAATTACAACTTGACTTTCTTTAGAAAACGCCTTTCCGTCTAAAAGATATGGAATACTTGATGTATGGTTGATGAAAGCATACTGTTTGTTCAAAAAGTCGCAATCACTTTGTAACTGGGCCAACTCTGCTTCTTGTTCAATTATCAATTCATTTGACGATGATAATTGATGTTGCATAAAAGCCCAAGTTGCGAAACCGCCTATAAGTAGGGCCGCAACATATTTCCACATGGAAAGAATCGATTGAGGTGTTAGGTTGAAAGTTGGAGGAGCAGCTGCCTTAACATTAGATCCAGATATGTTCTTTACGATACACTCTCTCGAGTCCTTAGATGATTTTGGATCGTTTCCATCAACTTTGCTGAAAGCCTTTTCAAGCGCTGTAATTTTTTCTCTTATTGCTCGGTGTTCGATTCTAAGAAGATCAACTTTCTGTCGTTCTTGAATTGTGACATCTCCCAGAACAAAACGTTCTAAAAGATCGGAGTTCAATATGTCGTCGATGTGTTCTTTCATTATTATGGCCTACTCGGATCGCCCAGTATGCCAAAGTTAACTAAGAAGAAAACAAAAAGTTCATGAAGTATGACATTCAGTTATCGTGAGTTCATTTGATTGAATGGGTGATATCTTGAAGTTAACAAGTACTTCTGCCCTTATGATGAACCTTTAATCAGTTAAGCTCCATGATTTTTCATGAAGCTTAACTGACTATTAGTTATTAAAGATTAATTTGATAAATAACTGTTTACCGCAGCTGTACGCTGTGTTACATGTGAATTAAGTTCATTCACTGCACTTTGAAAATCTGAAGCGTTATTTAGGAATGTATACCCATTTACTTCCGATGTTGCATATGGTTCAAGCAATGATGAATATGTAGCATATTGAGCCTGAATCGTAT
The DNA here is from genome assembly GCA_938039305.1 of uncultured Saprospiraceae bacterium. Classification (GTDB taxonomy): domain Bacteria; phylum Bacteroidota; class Bacteroidia; order Chitinophagales; family Saprospiraceae; genus JAJRXG01. The sequence continues at coordinate 6,489 of CALHUZ010000495.1, read as the reverse complement.
TTACGTTGAAAGCCCCATCAATAATTGCCTGTACCTCATTGTCATATTGGGCTTTGTAAACAGGATCGGCATATAAATGACCTATTATTGGCCATTCGCTACTATTCAATCCAGAAAAATCTAAAGGTAATGAGCCACCTCTTTTGCCCAATTGTAAGGCTTCGTTATTATCCCAAGGAATCCATGTAAGCTTATCGTTGTCTGGGTTGTTATACAAAAAGTAATTATGAGTCATTAAGCCATATGTATCCCAATTTTGTATCACAGTATTAGCGGCTAGATATTTTAGATAAACATCCGCATCGAATATAGCTTCTAAGTTTGTTCTCCATGTTGAGGGATCAGAAGTTCTAAGGTCATCATGTAAGATCGAGTATAGACTGGATACATCTGAAAAATCAGCTTCGTCTTCATTGTTTTTCTTTACGAACTCATCTTCATCATAAGTGCCGCTCGCAAAACTTGCCGCATCACCATCAGGCTTATATAAGTTACCATCGTCATCAGAAAACTGTGTGTCTAAAACCGTATCATCTACTTCCTCAACCATCGTATACACCCCAAAGTACTGTGGGCCATCTCCATGATCGACATAAACAGTATAGAATGCTGTGTGCGATGCAGCAAGACCAGCATTTCTAAATACATCTCCAGCTACTTTCTCCCGAAGCATAGACAGATCATCAAAGTTATTCTTAAGGCTTAATTTTTTAAACCCATAAAATCGCTGATTGTCTATTTGAGGGTACTCATCCTCAAATTCATCGAAATCCAGCTTGAAGGATAATTTTAATATCCCATTCTGCCAGCTTGATTGTAAACTTGAATTGCCTTTAAATCGGACACCTACGCGATACCATTCTTTCCCATTGTAGAATACTTCCGCTGGCACGAAAATCGGATTTTCATCAGTTTCTAATAATCCACCACCTTGCTGTCCACCCACTCCAAATGCTCCGTATGTCGCTGTCATATCGTCGAGCATACTTTGCCAGCGCTCTTCAGTGATCACAATATCTAAGCGCTTAACTGCATTGTCCTCAAATACTTCATCAAAATTTGGATCGACATCTTTGGTATGGGTTTCTGTTGTCCAGTCTGGTATATCGAATACCGTATCATCAACAATGACCACCTCTTCTTCTTCCTCCTCTTCCTCTTCAATCGTTATCGGATCTTCATCATCGCTACATGAACTGAAAGTAGTAAGAGCTGTACATAGGAGTATGGCAATTAACAAAATGCCTAAAGTATCTTTTAATATTTTCATTTTATTCGGTTAAATGATTCAAGAATGTTGATTACAATACTTGAAGAGAGATTTGTGCTTTGTGTAATCATTTTAACTTCAAAAGATTTTGTTAAATCTTTCAAATGAGGTAGACCAACGATCTTATTTGGTTCTAAACCATGTAATGCTCAGATTAACGAAAAGTTGAGTGTAGGACCACTTAGTCCCATGCTTCTCTATTGGAGCTATGATTTAAGATATGAGATGCGTTGGTAAGTTCGCTTTAGCTAGTAATTGCTTATTAACTCTTTCTTAGTTCACGACATGGTCAAAAAAAGTCTTAGGATAAGGCTCTCCTCTTAAGGTATAGTGCCACCATTCTTTGGAGTATGCTCTGAAGCCACCTTCGGACATAGTTGATTTCAGAATTTCACGATTCGCTTTTTGACTCTTTGTTATGCCTTGATAGCCATGATGAGAAAGCTCCCCAAAATAATCATAAGCTCCACCCATGTCTACATCAGACCCATCATCCAAGTTATATATAGTCAAGTCAATTGTGCTTCCCCGGCTATGTCCAGATCGAGTAGAAATGTATCCTAGACCAAACAGCTTGCTTTTGTCTTGTTGTGGATAGAATTCAGTTTTGGTCAGAGTATCGCTGGGAATTTTAGACCATGAGATGAAGTGATCGACCGCTCTCTGCGGTCGATATGTATCAAATACTTTAAGCCCATATCCAAGTTTAAATAACTTCTGTTCAACCTTTTTCAATGCTTGGGCTGCAGGTCGAGTCATCACAAGTCGCTCAGAATTATATCCAGTTATAGGCATACCGATAAAGTTATGATCACCTGCATATCTCACTTCGCAAATGGCTCGAGAAAGAGTTGTGTCCAAGTAAGCGAAGTTCAAGGAGTCCATCCATTTATTAGTCTCCTGTGCTTGCGTCGTAGTGATCACTAAATAAGTACAGACAATTATTAATAGACTTCTCATATAACTCATCAGCTGAATTGTTCTATTGAACGGTAGTCGAATGCAAAAGCGGACGCCCCATGCTCATTAAGATGATCGAGTCTCTTCTTGCCCTCTTCGGCATCTGGATATGCACCTTCTTCTATATGCCAAAGAGCCATATGTCCTTGTTTCATTGGAATGAAACACCCGGAACTTCTCTTGAAGAATGCTATATGATCTGTGTGATATACATAGTTCTTAAGAGTTTCTAGATTCTGCCATACAGAGATATTGACGATGATCAATTCATTATTGTAAGGATTGAATGAAGTTGCGTTGTTGTCTTCGTCCTTAAGCCTCCATACAAAGCCATCGCTACTTTCTGCGATACTATTGATCTTATCCAAGTTGTCAGAAAAGTCGGCTATAGAAGGGTGATCTATTGGAGCTTTGAGGTGGGCGATATTGATCTGAGCTAAAAGTCTCGACATGATGCAAATATATGCCATGTCTCTTAACATCAATAAAGCTTGTTTCAGAACTTCCATAAAGTCGTTATGTCTATTCTCTAAAAGGCTTACATTACTTTCTATAAGATAAGATCATGTATGGCAGTTGAGGAAAACCAGATAAGTCTTGCCTATGCACAACGCATGGATGAAGAAGACCCTTTAAGGAAATATCGATCTCAATTTCACTTTCCATCTCAGGAAGACGGTACACCATTCGTATATCTCTGTGGTAATTCTTTAGGACTTCAACCTAAAGCGACAAAAGAATTTGTCAATAGAGAATTGGAAAACTGGAAAAACCTTGGAATTGAAGGCTACTTCCATGGAAAGAACCCTTGGTTACGGTATCACGAATATTTAGCGGAAGCGATGGCTAAGGTAGTCGGAGGAAAACCAGAAGAGGTGGTAGTCATGAATACGCTGACTGTCAATCTACACCTAATGATGGTTTCTTTCTTTCGACCCGAAGGCAAGCGATGTAAAATACTGATGGAGGCGGATGCTTTTCCTTCTGATAGATATGCAGTAGAATCACAGCTTAGATTTCACAAACTGGATCCAAAGGATTGTCTTATTACATTGAATGCAAGACCGGGAGAAGTACTTTTGAGATCTGAAGATATAAAGGAAGTGATTGATCAGAATGGTGATGAGATATCATTGATCCTGTTAGGAAATACAAACTACTACACTGGGCAGTTTTATAATATCAAAGAGATTACAAAATGGGGGCACGAGAAAGGTTGCTTTGTAGGATTTGATTGTGCTCATGGTGCAGGCAATGTTCCGCTTGAATTACATGATAGTGGATGTGATTTTGCAGTCTGGTGTAATTATAAATATCTGAATTCTGGACCTGGAGGTATGGGTAGTGCATTTGTTCATGAGAGACATCATAAGGATCCGGCGATGCCAAGATTTGAAGGTTGGTGGGGACAGAACAAAGAGAGAAGGTTTTTAATGGAAGATCAGTTTGATCCGATTCCTACTGTAGAGGCATGGCAGCTTAGTTGTACTCCGATTATGGCTATGGCGCCAATATGGTCTTCGCTACAATTATTTGACGAAGCTGGATTTGTGAACTTAAGAAAGAAGTCTATTTCGTTGACGGCTTATTTAGAATTATTGGTTAAGTCACTTGGTGAAGAATTAGTAGAGATCATAACACCAAGCGATCTGGAACAAAGAGGTGCACAACTTTCTATCCGAGTGAAAAACGAGAATAAATCATTATTTGATAAGATAACTGAAGCTGGAGTAATCGTAGATTGGAGAGAGCCTGATGTGATCAGAGTGGCACCAGCTCCTATGTATAATTCTTATGAGGATGTATTTTTGTTTTATTGTATTCTGAAGGAAGCGCTAACCGAGAGGCAGTCGATTGATTTGTCATCTATGATAAAGGGAGGCTAATAGCTTTAGACTACAACCTTTCTAAGGTAGCTATGTTTAATCATTAATAATACTAACGATATGTTCGGACTATTCAAGAAGAAGTCGCCTGCCGACAAGTTAAGAGAAGAGTATAAGAAGCTTTCACAAGAAGCTTTTGATCTGTCAAAGACCGATCGTAAGGCTGCAGATCTAAAGACAGCTGAGGCTGATAAGATTATGTCTCAGCTGGAGGCGTTGGAAGGTAAAGGATAGGTTTTGTTGGTTTAATATGTTTTATGAGTTTAAGACATTCTTGCAAATCAGTCTTCTAAGGTCTTTGAGTGAGATCGCCTTTCCCTGGTAAGCGAATAGACATTGTATGCATTCCCTAAAATAAAAAAAGCCTCACATAAAGTGAAGCTTTTGTACCCGGAGCGGGACTTGAACCCGCACGGCCGCGAAGCCACTGGATTTTAAGTCCAGCGTGTCTACCAATTCCACCATCCGGGCAGGATAGTGTTCTTTAAGCCCATATCCATGGGCTATACAAGAAAGGTGACCCTAAAGCCACCTTCTATTGAGCGAATGACGAGATTCGAACTCGCGACCCCGACCTTGGCAAGGTCGTGCTCTACCAGCTGAGCTACATTCGCATTAAATCATCGCTCTTTAGCGACCGCAAATATATACTAAATCAATTCTTAAGTGCAAGAGAGATTGAGTTATATATCATATAGATTATTAGTATATATCACATCGGCTTGGACTACTCGCTATTACTGGGTTCTCTCGTGCCATTATTCCTCAACATCCACCAACTTTAGTTCGCCAACTGGGATTTTCATCTCCCTGGCTTTGGTTATTTTAGACATTTCAGTCTTAATATCTGCTGTATAGAACCATTGAGCCTTCGTTTCAGATGGGCTGATATCTAAGATTACATATCCGTGATCTCGGCCATTTACAAACTTTAAGTGCGGATTGCTTAATCTGAGAGCTTGCTCTCCCATGATCACTTGTTCGTCGGATGCTGTCTCTGATTCATTCCAGTTCGCGGAAGTGATGCTTGGTGTGCCTATCTCTACGGCGGATGTCTTGCCCGTCGTTTTATAGTCAGCACCAAGTTCTGGTACTTCAAATGCCCACGATGAGTGTGTATCTCCAGTAACCAGTATGGTGTTATCTATTTTCGAAGAAGTGAGAAATGCTCTGATATCATCTCTTTCGTATGCATATCCATCCCAAGCATCGAGGTTTATAGGTGAGTCAGGACGCACCATGCTTAGATCGCAAGGTGAGAATATCACTTGATTTCCTATGATCTTCCAGGTCGCCTTAGATATCTTAAGTTCGTTTTTGAACCAGTTCAGTTGTGCTGCACCAAGCATAGTTCTTTCCTCTGAAGCCTTATCGTAAGCAGCAGTCGGTTCGTGACGGCCCGTATATCTCTCGTCAAGCATAATAAGATCTACGAGGTTACCCAGTTTGAAGCTTCTGTAGAGTTCTTTATTACCTGTCTCTCGAATCGGTTGCCACTCATAGTAAGCTTGCTTAGCGATTTTCTTTCGAACTTGATAGTCGCCTTCATCGTCCTGATGATTTTGCGCGCCATCTTTGTACGCATTGTTAGCGATCTCATGATCATCCCATATCATGATGAATGGATGTTGCTGATGTGCTCTTTGCAGTCCTTTGTCCTCTCTGTATTGGGCATATCTGGTCCTATAGTCATCTATAGTTGTGATCTCTTTAGCTGGCAGGTGCTTTCTTGAGAAGGCTTTATCACCATACCTGTTTGGACCATATTCATATATGTAGTCTCCAAGATGTAGGATGGCATCTAACTCACTGTCGGCAAGTCCTTGGTATGCATTGAAGTAACCAAATTCATAGTTGCTGCAGCTCACAACCCCGAGTCTGACTTGATCGATGGCTCCTTCAGCAAGCGTTTTTGTTTTCCCAACCGGAGAACTCTTTCCTTCGGTGACGAATCGATAATGATACTTAGTATTGGATTTCAGCTTGTGTACATCGACCTTAACTGTAAAGTCTTTCGAGGCATCTGTGGTTGTTTGACCACTCATGGTAAATGCCTTAAAATTAACGTCCTCACTTATCTGCCACTTCACGGTGGCTATCTTTTGAGTAGTTGTTACCCTTGTCCAGATGATGACTTTATCTGACATAGGATCACCAGAAGCAACTCCATGCTTGAAGATAGTCACTGATGTATCAAGAGCTTTTTTATTAGTAGGATTAGATAGCGGAACATTTGCAGAACTGCAACCAGTTAAGATGAGTAGGGTAGCTATCGTTAGGAAGAATAGGTATCTCATAAGGCAGATATTGACAGGTTTGTTCCTGTAATATCTGACTTATAAGCTGTTTTATATACTTAAAGTGAAAATGCTT
>CALHUZ010000494.1 GCA_938039305.1 uncultured Saprospiraceae bacterium | reverse complement strand
CCATCTTCTCTTCTGGTATTCGTATCTCGGAAACTCTCTTTTCATCCAACCCATCTGCCAAAGCTTCAGAGCACCAAGCCCCATCCTCGCTCCAATGAACATATATACAGCGGAGACTATCCAAACCCGAATACTATAGCCTTCGCTAAATGATAAAGTCAATACTCCTATTACAAATACCCCCCAAGGCCAACCGATGTCCACATAGGACATTCTACCTGTCTTCCATATCGGCCAACAAACCACTAAGCCAAAAAGAACCAGCTGTGATAATCCATTGATCGTCGCTACATGTGACAAGGATGATGTCACTATGAGTAAGACAAAGCCTATGACAAAAGAGATAAGGGGCTTGAAGTATTTCATTGATGTAAGATAGCAAGATGATCCACGATCACTTTGCTTAGCATACCTATAAAAGCACGACGATAAATTATAGAGTATCCAGCCAGCATAATATGTGAAACAAGTATCTAAACAACATATACTTTCAGTTCAAGATTGAAAGAAGTAAATCCCTTCACCCTGTTGCAAGATTAACTGAACCACATTATCTATAGCTGATGCCACGTCGTATTATCACTACTACGCCAATACAACTGAGGTGTGCCATTAAGAGCTATTAAGTAGACCCTATTGGCTTCTGGAGAAGAAGGATAAGCGGTTAATAATGTCATCTGAGCTAATCCTGCAGCGCCTGTGGCTCCAGTAGCTCCGGTGGCACCTGTAGCTCCATCTACTCCATCTGCTCCATCTGCTCCAGCGGCTCCAGCGGCACCATTGGCTCCTGCCGGGCCATTCGCGCCTCTACAATCAAAAATATTAACTACGCCATCGCCATTGGTATCTTCTGTTGTATTATCCATTGTAATATCTGGCGTTCCATTCCCATTTAAATCCCAACATGCCAAGCCTCCTCCAGTCACAACTCCAGGAGCCCCCGTTGCGCCGACAGCACCAGTGGCTCCTGTGGCTCCTGTTGCCCCCGTAGCACCAGTAGGACCTGTGGCACCTGTTGCCCCCGTAGCACCAGTGGCTCCTGTCGCTCCTGGGCCGGTAGCAATCCAAGCAGTACCACTAAAACATTCTAACCTGTTAGTAGATGTATTGAAAAAGCACTGTCCTTGAATTGCATTTTGTGGCTGCGCGCTCATCCTTGGAAAGACAATACCATCAGGATTATTTTCTACTTCCAAAATATCTTGACTTACTAGATAAAAAGGAGCAGAGGCAAGGATAACAAAACTTAAAACATACTTCATTTTTTTACTTTAAATGGATAAAATAATATGGAGCAGCAGTGATATGGCTATGATATTCTAATACGCATTTATAATTCTGTTAATCACCGTATGGTAACATCATAATCTTTAAGAATTCAAATCAATTTCAATTATAAAAACAAATAAAATCAGCATCACTGTTATGATAAAGCTAAGTGTTACAAGCCTACAACAAAGACTATAAAGTGTTAAAAATTGAAAAATCACTCTTCATGGCTACAGATAAACAGGCACATAACACATTATGAATAATCATAATATGTCTAAAATTCAGATATCACTTGAAAGAACACTCATTAAAAAAGGCTACATTAATACTTGAAGCCATTTTGCAAAAATAGGTGCATGGAGCAATTTATAAAACAGAGTCAAATAACATTTGCAATAGCGATTATCTTCATCTTCAATGCTTGCAATACGAAGACTCAATCAGACGCACCTAAGACTAAACATCTACCCAATATAGTACTGTTCAATGTGGATGATATGGGCTGGATGGATACGCAGCTACATGGCAGTAGCTTTTATCAAACACCCAATATCATGCGGCTCGCTTCGATGGGCATGACATTCACAAGAGGATATGCCGGAGCGGCTAACTGTGCACCAAGTCGAGCATGCATGCTAAGTGGGCAGAATACACCAAGGCATGGCATCTATACAGTCGCTAATTCTGAACGAGGTAAGTCACCAACTCGAAAGCTAATCCCAACAACTAATAAAACTGAACTGGCCGATGACGTCATCACACTGGCTGAAATGCTTGCCCATGAAGGCTATGTCTCTGGCTCTTTTGGAAAGTGGCACCTTAGTGAAGATCCTATTCTTCAAGGTTTTGATCTAAATGTGGGAGGAGAGAAAAGAGGAAACCCAGGCAAAGCTGGTCACTTTGCCCCCTACAATCTTAAAGATACCAAACTGCAAAATGCCCCAGAAGGAGAAAACCTCACAAATAGATTGACTCAAGAAGCCCTGTCTTTTATGGAACGCGCAGAAGACACCCCTTTCTTTGCTTACATGACCTACTATGCTGTCCATACGCCTTTGCAAACCACACCTGAACTAAAAAGCAAATACGAAACATTAGGAAATGACTTACAACACAATGCCACCTATGCCGGCATGGTAGAGACAGTTGACAATAACATAGGACGCATACTCGACTATATTGAAACGTCGAACAAATTAGAAAATACAATTATCATCTTCACCTCTGACAACGGAGGTCTTCGTAAAATCAGTAGCCAACATCCACTTAGAGCTGGCAAAGGTTCTTACTATGAAGGAGGCATACGTGTACCCTTTTTAGTGATGTGGAAGAATAAGATAGAAGCAGGAAAGATAAACGATCAGATGATCTCACAATTAGATATCTACCCCACTCTACAAGAAATCGTTGGTTCTAATAATGGAAACACACCATTAGATGGAAAATCAATTCTTCCTTATCTAGTAAATGAATCGAATCCTGAAGAGCAAGTAGAAAGAGATCTTTTTTTTCATTTCCCAATCTATCTGCAAGCCTACGATCCGAAAACAGATGATGGTCGAGATCCATTATTCCGAACAAGACCAGGCTCTGTAGTTATTTCCGATAATTGGAAACTACACGAATACTTCGAAGATGGCGGATTGGAATTATACAACCTTAAAGAAGATCAAGGGGAACGCATTAATCTAATTGAAAAAATGCCTGCTAAAGCAAAAGAAATAAAGGACAAGTTGGATACTTGGCGCGCAGAGATGAATGCACCCGTTCCTATAGAGGTTAATCCTGAGTATGATGCTGGGTTTCGATTTGAATGATGGCAAGGTTACTCTCCTCACGCTGCTTTCGACTCATCTCAATCAGCTAAATCCACCCGGAATAAACGCATTTAAAAATGCAGGCTGAGCGTAGCCGAAGCCAAATCACTCACTACTTAGGTCTCGCAAATTCCAACTGATCTTTATACTTACAATCATAATAAGAACTCAATCCAGAAACCGCGACTGCTTCTAAGTCAGCATGATTAATGCATCCATCCACTCCGATGACTTCCGAAGGCACAATCAGCTTTTCAATCTTACCGATGATCAAGATGGTATCGTTGTAAGCGATCTTATGCTCTTCGATGAAGGACATACCGATCTTCAACTTGCTTTCTTTTACAAATGGCGCTGGGAAGTCATCTCTATATTCTTCTGTCAACCCACATGCTGTGAACTCTGATGTGTCTGCTACATATTTGGCGGAAGTCTGATGTCCTTCTTTGTAGATAGCGGAGTTAACTTGATTGATGGTGTAATAACCTGATTTTTTGATATTGGCATAAGTATGTCGCTCTACGAGAAGAGGCCTCATGACAAAACCGAGACACGGAGGATTCGCACCTATATGAACTAAGGAATTAAAGACAGCTAAGTTAGAAACCGAGGCTTCGTTTTGAGAGCCAATAAGGTTGGCACTTCTGATTCCAGAAGCTGTATTGACAAGATTTATTCTGAAATATTTATCAAGAGCAAGCAGCTCATCGTGGGTGTATACAGCCATTGTTTTCGTTATGATTTGTAAAGATGTTGCAAAAAAAAATGATCAGGCCATAATCGACCTGATCATCTATGTTAAAACGAAAAATACTTATGTATTGAAGAAAAACTTAAGGAACTAGTACTGCATCTATGACGTGTACTACTCCATTGTCAGTGAAAATGTCAAAAGTGCTGATGTTAATACCATTAACTGTAACGCCATCTGCATTTGCCGCAAAGGTTAGATTACCTCCTTGTAATGATCCAATTGTTAAACCATCCGTGATGTTATCAGTAGATGCCACGCCAGATACTGCATGATACAATAAGACATTAGCTAATGCTCCTGTTGGGTCTGAAGTCAAGCTTGCTACAACATCTGCAGGTAATGCCGCAATGGCATCATCTGTAGGTGCAAATAATGTCATCTGACCTGATGCGCTCAAGGCATCTGTTAAACCCGCAGATGCAATTAAACTATTCAGTGTAGTGTGTACTGGGCTCGTCGAGACGACGTCCATGATTGTTCCCATCACACGCGTTGGAACTGCATCTGGTATCAATACCGCATCAATGACATGTACAACTCCATTGTCCGTTGTAATGTCCAAGACACTCACATTAGCGCCGTTAACAGTAACAGTAGAACCACTGATACCAAACGTTATATTTTGACCATACAAATTACCGACGGAGATGCCGTCAGCTACATTGCTGGTCGATGCAACACCGCTAACTACGTGATTCAAAAGGATATTAGTCAAGTCTCCCGAAGGGTCTGCAAGAAGTGCGTCAATGGCATCTGATCCAATGGCAGCAAAAGCCGCATCTGTAGGTGCAAATACTGTAAATGGACCTTCCCCTGAAAGAGTGCCTGCTAAATCTGCAGCGATAACAGCGGCCTCAAGTGTCGTGTGATCAGGACTATTGACGACTACATCAACAACCGTCTGTGCCTGCATTGCAAATGGAATAATAAAGGCTAATAAAAACTTAGAAAAGAATCTCATAATTGTGTTTTGATTGTAAATAAATAATTGTAATAGTGGTAGTTAGTATGCAATCAATACGTCGCCTTAAAGACAAATACTAAATGAT
>CALHUZ010000493.1 GCA_938039305.1 uncultured Saprospiraceae bacterium | reverse complement strand
TATAATAAGCGAGTTGACTACCTAAGGGTAAACGCCTAAAAAGATTTATTTTCTTCATATATGTTGATAAATCAAGAACGGTGATATACATTTGAGAAACCGATTTTATTTTCGTTGATATCAGAGCTCATTCCGAGAAATTGGAATGGGCTTTTTTTATGCCTTGTTCAGTGTCTAATCCAAAGGGCAAGGAAGACTTCTAACCTTCATCTATATCAATCACATTTATTTTAGTGAAGTACGAGAGTATCAACACATTCATCTCACATAGAAATTGACTGCTGTTCAAGTAGAACAGTTGACTGCGGCGATATGGAGCTAGTACATTGATAAGTTTACAAAAGTCGCTCTCACCACTTTTCATAAAAAAAGGTTGCTATCTGTGTAGATAACAACCTTGAGTTTTAGTTATGAATTGAGTATATCTATTACTTGACCTTACTGATTCTCAAAGTAGTTCAAGATTGATTTAACGTCCTTGTGATCATATATATCACTTGGTATTTCGAAAAGAGTATTGTGATCATCAAATGATTCAATCAAAGCTTCTTCTAAAAGAGAAAGCCCCTTCTTTACATCTTTAAGGCCTATGTGACAAGCCGCTTCCAAATATTGTAATCTATAGCTGAAAGTATATTTCTCACTATCTTCTATGACATCTAAAGCGTCTCTGTACGTATGCAATGACATAAGGTAGATTACATAGTCTTCCCAATAGTTAGATAGCTCACAACCTTTGACAGCAGCCTTCTTAAGATAGTATATAGCTCTATTTTTATCTTCTAACGCTACGTAGCATTTGCCAAGAGCATGATAGTACTCCTCGACTTGATTTTCTATCGAAAGTGCTTTGCGAAGTACTTTCACGGCGCTTCTCCAATCCTTGTTGTCCATATAACATCTCGCGAGCAAGAAGTACGCTTCTTCACTATAAGAATCCATCTCAATAGCTTCGAATAATGATCTCTTAGCGTGATCTACTTGTCCTAATGCATACTGACATTCGGAAATAGCCATCAATAAGTCAAACTCTGCTCCAAATATATCAAGTGCTTCTTTGTATATTTCCAGCGCCTTGTTATACATAGAACGATCTCTGCAATACTCAGCACAATCAAGATAGCCTGCTTCAAATCGTGGATTGATTATATAAGTATACTCAAGGGCCTCGATGGCTTTTTCGTATTCTCCAACGTTAGCATATGAATGGCCCAGGTTATACCATGCTAAACAGTTATAAGGATGATTTTCTACTATCACGTTATGAAGTAAAATGCTCTCCTCAAAATTTCTGCTTTGCTCAACACTGGCACCCATCAGATACAATGCTTCTTCATTGTCAGGGTTAAGTATCAATACACTCTTAAGGCATTGGAACATGCGATCAAATTCTTGAACACTTTCGTAAAAGAAAGATTCAGCAATCAATACATCTTCTAATTCTTGCTTAGACGCAAATGCTTTTAGATCTTCTATCAAAAGAATCGCATCATCAAAGTTCTTCTGATGAATATAGATATTGACTTTTAAAAGTTGAAGTTCTGTCTCTTTCGGTGAGATGACTTCAGCTCTATTGATGACTTCCATTGCATCATTCATAAGGCCTTGCTTGATCAGCACTCTTGCCTTAAGAATAAGATAATCCGATCTAAATGAATATTGCTTGATAGCATTGTTAATGACGCTGATGGCTTGTTGATACTCGCCTTCATCATCGTAGTATGCTATTATATCTTGATACTCTCTATCATTGAGGTAGAGAATTCTTCCTTCTTGTTCGTTATGCTCATACTCCTCGATGAGACTGAGCAAATTAGGAGAAACTTTCGTTCTACTATCCATAGGTTCTAACGTATAGGGACTACAATCAGGTGGCAAGATAAGTAAAACACCCCTATTCAAAATTTATACCCACCTTTTTTTTCCACATCTCTACATATATATTTTGCATGGACAAAAGGCATTATATGTTTGAAATACAAATAAATACACATAAGTTAAAAGTCTTATAATTTCGGCCCAGAAGTGTAACTCATTCAATGTCACGTTACAATATATTCGCCGAATCGTATATCTGTTCCTTATTAGAAATTTAAACTCTCAAAAGATGCTTTGCATTCAGTGTTGAAAAGTCATATTTGCATAAATATTCTATATGTTAGACTACTCTTTTAGGGTACACAGAATTAGGGATAAACCCGACAATTAAAATATCATCTTTATTAGAATGATCACGAATACGACTGAAATATGGTTCGATGCATAGCTAAGAAGGTCTTTCATCTTATCGGGTGGAGGCTACAAGGCAGGTATCCAAGTGAGTTGAAGAAGAAGATACTCATAGTTGCTCCTCATACATCTATGATGGATTTCCCAATCGGTATTCTTGTGAAATTCTGGTTAGATATGAAAGTGCCTTTCTATGGTAAGCAAGAATTATTCAAAGGCTTAATAGGTTTTATCTTGACTAAACTTGGTGGACTACCAGTAGATAGATCTAAGAATAACAATCTCGTAGGACAGGCAGTAGCGGACTTCATGTCTAAAGATGAACATGCTATATTGATGACTCCAGAGGGAACCAGAAAAAAGGTAGAAAAATTCAAATCAGGCTTCTACTATATAGCACTCCATGCAGACGTACCTATCATACCTATTGCTTTTGACTATGCTGCAAAAGTGATTAGGATATTACCTACCTACAAAGTCAAAGGCGAAGGAGAAAAAGAGATAGAATTTATAAGACAAATGTTCAAAGGAGTAAAAGGCAAAGTTCCTGCTTACAGTATCACATAAAGCACCATATAACTTATTAGGAAATGTATCAGAAAGAGCTTCAGAGTCAATATTATAAAGTAACCAAACAGTTCTTAGCTAATCCCTCATCAGCGTTAGATATTTCCTCTCTAAGAGATATTCTAAGATATCATGAATGGCGCTATAGCATCAAGAACGATCCTGTTATATCCGATTTTGAATATGATCAACTCTACAAGCAATTAGAATCTATAGAAACTCAGCATCCCGATCTTATCACACCAGATTCTCCTACTCAAAGAGTAAGTAGTGATCTTACAGAAGACTTTCCTTCTGTCGCGCATACAGTACCCATGCTGTCCTTAGACAATTCATATAATGCTGAAGATCTTAAGAAGTTTGATCAAACAATTAGAAAGCTTGCAGGCCTTCAAGAGCATGATTCGTTAGCTTACTGCCTTGAACCAAAATTTGATGGTGGAAGCGTCGCTATAGTATATGAAAATGACCAATATATAAGAGCTGCTACACGAGGCAACGGAGCAATGGGTGAAGACATCACACTCAATGTCAAGACATTAAAATCAGTCCCCCTACATGCAGCATTCTCAAAAGCTGGTATCGTTAAAGCAGAACTAAGAGGTGAGGCCGTAATTAGAAAAGACATATTTGAAGAGCTTAATAAAAGTCGCCTCAAGCTAGGTCTTTCTGAATTTGCTAATCCCAGAAACTCAGCTGCAGGAGGACTTAGAATGAAGCAGCCAACTGACACCAGAGATAGAGGTATAGAAGTGTTCTTATATCAAATAGGATTTGCCTCAGGCAAAAATGATGAAGACATGCTGGCCAGTATCAATACTCATCAGCAACAGATAGAATTATTAAGTCAGCTTGGCTTTAAACTAGAAGATCCTTCCGAACTCATCTGTAAGGACATAGATGAGGTGATTAAAAAAGTAAGCGCTTGGGAAGGAAAGAGAGAGGCTTATCCATATGAGATAGACGGCATGGTTGTCAAAGTCAACAGTCGCGAAATACAAGAAAAATGTGGATATACACAACACCATCCTAAATGGGCCATAGCATATAAGTTCAAGGCAAAGCAAGCAACGACGACTTTAGAAAACGTAACTTATCAAGTAGGAAAAATAGGTTCGATAACTCCTGTTGCAAAAGTCACTCCAACGCAGCTAGCTGGAGTCACTGTCTCTTCCATATCACTGCACAACGAAGAGTTTATCAAATCAAAAGATCTGCGTATAGGAGATCGCATCATCATCGAAAGAGCAGGAGATGTGATACCTTATATAGTTAAGTCTCTTCCTGATCTCAGAACTGGAGAAGAAGAGGTGATTAACTTCCCAGAGATTTGTCCATTTAATGATGTGGAGCGAGTACAACTACTTCGGTCAGAAGGCGAATCAGCTTGGCGATGTACGAACTGTACTTGTGGTGAGCAGACGCTTCAGAAAATAATATTTCACGTGTCAAAAGACGCGATGGATATAGATGGATTTGGGAAGTCATATGTAGATCGATTTTTCAAATTAGGTTGGATAAAAGATGTCAGTGACATCTACAACTTAGATTATCAAGAGATAGCTCAATTGGAAGGGTTTGGCAAAAAGTCAGCCGACAAACTAGAGAGTGCAATTGGAAAAGCTAAGTCTAATCCACTCTCTCGGCTACTCTATAGTCTAAGCATACATCACCTCGGAAAGAAAGCTTCTAAGCTCATCGCACAGGAGATAGAAGACATCTATGCGCTCCAACATTGGGACACTGAGCACTTTACATCTATAAAAGACGTAGGCCCCGTAGTAGCCAAAAATGTGATGGCCTACTTCAGTATCCAAGACAATATAGATGTCATCAGAAAACTCGAAGCACATGGTGTCAATATAAAGCAATTAGAAAGTGATAAGCCCCTCGAAGTAGCAGAAGACGCACCACTATTAGGTAAGACGATACTCTTCACAGGAAGCTTAGAGCAGATGACTCGAAATGAGGCCAAAAAGATAGCTGAAGCATTAGGAGCAAAAAATATAAGCGCTGTAAGCTCTAATCTTAACATACTCGTCGCTGGCGAAAAGGCTGGCTCTAAACTCAAGAAAGCTCAAGAATTAGGAACCGTGGAGATCATGAGTGAATCAGAATTCTTAGCTTTGAGAGTCTGATACTTTTTAATCAGCGCGCATATCGTCATCATAAAAATCTAAAAGTCATGAAAAAAGAAACAATTTCCATTCACTCGGGGTATACGAGTGAACCTACAACTAAGTCTGTCGCAGTGCCTATCTACCAGACTGTAGCTTACGAGTTTGATAATGCTCAGCACGGAGCAGACTTATTTAACCTTGCTGTAGCTGGCAACATCTACACAAGGATTATGAATCCAACAGCTGATGTTCTGGAGCAAAGAGTGGCTGCACTCGAAGGAGGTGTTGCAGCTCTTGCAGTAAGTGCAGGAAGTGCAGCAGTTAACTATTCAATACTTAATCTCGCAGAGGCTGGAGACAATATAGTCTCAACACCACTGCTTTATGGAGGTACTTATACTTTGTTCAAGCATATGCTTCCTAAGCAGGGTATAGAAGTACAGTTCGCTGAGAGTGATGATCCTAAAGACATCGGAAAACTCATCAATGATAAGACTAAAGCTGTCTATTGTGAAAGTATCGGTAACCCAGCTGGTAATATCGTAGACATAGAAAAGCTCGCTAAAATCGCACATAAAAAAGGTGTGCCTTTGATCGTAGATAATACTGTAGCGACTCCTATGCTCATCAATCCGATCGCATATGGCGCTGACATAGTTGTGCATTCATTGACAAAGTATATGGGCGGACATGGTACTACACTTGGTGGTATCATCGTCGATTCTGGAAAATTCCCTTGGGGAGATTATCCTGAGAAGTTCCCTCAGTTCTCGAAGCCTGAAGCTTCTTATCATGGTGTAGTATACAACGAAGCATTTGGTGCAGCGGCTTACATCGGTAGATGTCGTACAGTGCCTTTGAGAAATACTGGATCTGCTCTTTCTCCTTTCAATTCATTTTTGATTTTGCAGGGTATTGAGACATTAGCTCTTCGTATGGAGCGTCATTGCGAGAATGCCCTGGCTGTCGCCAAATACCTTGAAGGTCACAAGCAAGTAGCTTGGGTAAATTATGGCGGCCTTAAAAGCAGTCCATACTACAAGCTTGCTAAAAAATATACTGGTGGAGCACCTGCCTCACTGATGACATTTGGCATTAAAGGAGGTTATAAGAAAGCAGTGAAGTTTTATGACGCACTTGAAGTATTCAAGCGATTAGTAAATATCGGAGATGCTAAGTCATTAGCATGTCACCCTGCATCAACGACACACCGACAGCTCACACCTAAAGAACTTGTTTCTGCAGGGGTTAAGGATGATATGATCAGGTTATGCGTAGGCATAGAACACATCGATGACATCATCGCAGATCTTGAGCTTGCGTTTAAAGCAGCTAGAAAAAGATAATTAAAATAACGAGAGGGTAATAACTATGGCCGATCTATACTTGTTGCCCTCTTTTCTTGCTCCAGA
>CALHUZ010000492.1 GCA_938039305.1 uncultured Saprospiraceae bacterium | reverse complement strand
CCAGCAGTTGCCTGAAGGCCAATATCTGAACTAAGCTTGAAAGTTCCTCTGACGATACCATCAAAGTTTACTTCTTGATTTCTTAGTACATCTTCAGCGAAAGATCCAGCTACTTTTCCTGCTGAACCTATTGGGAAGAAGTATAAGCGCTTGTCAACATAAGTATCAACTCCTCCTCTTAATGTGATTTGCAAGAATGAAGTCGGAAGTATATTGATTTCTGGAGCGAAAATAAATCTGTCTACGACGTTAGATGATTCTTGCTCGTATATAGTCCATAGCGGATTATTATAAGTAGGATTGTCACTATCTGCTCTATATCGACGATAAGAACGATGTCTTCTCGGTGTCGCTACACCTGAACTTGAATAATGCGTTCCTATATAATCACTATTATCAAAATCTGCAGGAGTACGAAGTAGACCTAAGAGAAGGCCTCCAGTATTAGAGTTTTGCTGGATTCTATTCGACTTGATATGCGAAAAACTCGCTTTCGATGACATATTCAGCCAATCAGTAAAGTAGTATTTGTTGTTGATTCTAATATTAGTTCGATCATAATCAGACTCTTTGATGATTCCTTCTTGATCTAGTCTACCAAGACTAAAGAAGTAACTCGACTTGTCGTTTCCACCACTGATGGAAAGATCATTTTGCACAAACCCTCCAGTTTGGAATACTGCATCCCAATTAGAATCTAAGAATGTCGCTGTGGAATTCTTCTCTTCGATTGGATAGTAAAGCGACCCGTCTTCAGCTTCGAAGTATTGCCCTCCTGTATCAAAGACATCAGCTCCACCACTACGATCTGGTATGTAGTCACCCCATGATTCTGCTCTTGTAGCACCATAGACTCCACCTCTTCCTTGTCCCCAAGTATCCTGAAGTTCATATCGCTGATTGACTTCATCCATGGATAGTGTAGTCTTCCAAGAGATCTTTGGTTTTCCTGCTTTTCCACTTTTGGTAGTGATCACAAGTACACCGTTAGCAGCACGTGAACCCCATAGGGCAGCAGCAGATGCTCCTTTCAGAACTTGTACACTTTCTATGTCATTTGCATTGATGTCATTAAGTCTGGATTGTTGTGATACTCCACCAAAACTTCCACCGCCTGCACCACCACTGGCATAAGTAGTAGCATTGCTAATTGGGATACCATCGAGGATGATTAAAGGACTTGAAGACCCAGTGATTGTATTGGCACCACGGATCTTGATAGACGACCCTGCACCAGGATCACCATTTGCTCTATTAATTTGAACTCCTGATGCCTTTCCTCCTAATGAGTTGATCAAGTTTACCTCGCCTGATCTCTTGATGTTTTCAGGGGCAACCGTCACTGCAGTTGATCCCGTCTCATCTTTGCGCTGGGAAAATCCAAGTGCACTTACTATGACTTCATCCAGAAGTTCAGATGATACCGACATTGTGACATCGATGTTCGTTCTGCCAGAGACAACCTCGGTCATCGTTGTCATACCTGTGAAGCTGTATTGTAATGTTGCAGCATTTTGTACTGTAAGGCTGTAGCTACCATCTATATCTGAGATGGTTCCATTTGAAGTGCCAAGTTCAAGGATACTTGCACCTATCACAGTCTGGCCATCATCATCAATGATGATACCGCTGACGGTGATTTGAGATAGCAGCATCATGGTGGTGAAGACCATGAAACCCATTGTCATTAAAAGTCTTTTCATATTATTTATTTTTTAGAAAAAAAGTTGTGATGTTCGACTTATCGTATTCCCCATCAAGATATCGGAATGCTTAACAATACAGTGTACAAAAATTGCTAATTAGACGGATAGACCTTCGTGATATCCTTTTGTCAGCTTGAGCTATAAACTGCTCAGGATTAAGGCGATGCTGAACGCAAATGTTTTCCGAATTAAATTTTTACATTACAGTAGCAGCAGTTCCATGATCGATGAGCTATGCAGTTATTTAGGTACTTAATGTTAAAACGTTACTCAATGAAGAAAAGCTCCGTACTGATTTTTCTTTTCTGTACCACTTTCGTAAATGTGATAAGTGCACAAGACACAACCGATGTCCTTTTTGTAGGAAACAGCTATACTTATTTTTGGAATCTACCTCAAGTGGTTCAGGCTATGGCTATTTCGCAAGATATACCCTTGAGGACGGCACAGTCTACTGCGGGTGGTGCTAACCTTGGACAACATTGGAGAGGCGATAAGGGACTTAAGTCACACCAGAAAATAGATAATGGTCATTGGGATTATGTAGTGCTACAAGACCATAGCCTCAGGACGATAGAAGCAAGAGATAGCTTGAATTACTATGTCAAGAACTGGGAACTTGAAATTGAAAAATCAAATGCGACTCCGTTGTTATATATGACATGGGCACGAGAGTTCAATCCCCTGATGCAAGATCAAATCACTGATGGGTATGAATCTATAGGGAAGCAATTAGAAATTCCTGTAGCTCCAGTGGGAGAGGCTTGGGAGTTAGCGCGAACACTTCGTCCTGATATTGATCTTTTTGATCCTGATGGAAGTCATCCATCAGCATTAGGAACATATCTGACCGCTCTTGTCTTTTATAAAATTCTTTCTGGCCAAACCGCCAAGGGTATATCCCACCGACTGATCTCAGAGGACAAATATGGAGAGCAGTTATACTTGCTTATAGTTTCTCCTAACGATGCAGCTTTTTGCCAAGACGTAGTAGAGAAAGTGCTGGCTGACTATCCATTGGCTGATTTGAAAAAATAATACCCAATTCCCTATATTATAAAAATGTATAATATGAAAAACATACTGACATTCATTCTTTCCTTTTTACTGATTGGTATCTCTCTGTCTTGTCTCTATGGACAAAGCACCAGCGTTCAAATTGGAGATTTGAAATTTAGAAATATAGGTCCTGCGAACCAAGGCGGTCGGATCGTAGATATAGAAGCGCACGACGATGACTTCAAGCATGTCTATGCTGCAACGGCATCAGGAGGAGTATGGAAGTCTAACAACGCGGGGACAACTTGGACTCCAATATTCGATGATTATGAGACTGCATCTATAGGAGACATAGCGATCGATCAATCCAATAAAAATATCATCTGGGTGGGCACTGGCGAAGCTAATAATCGGAATAGTGTCTCTTGGGGAAACGGTATATATAAATCAACAGATGGAGGCGATACGTTTGAAAACAAAGGACTTGAATCTACACATCAAATCGCACGTGTCTTAGTACATCCTGAAGACTCAGAAGATGTATGTGCATGTGCCATAGGACATCTCTGGGGTTACTCAGGAGATAGAGGCTTGTTTAGAACGAAAGATGGGGGAGACTCTTGGGCAAAATTAGATAATGGACTTCCTAATGATGGAAAGACTGGTTGCATAGATCTCGTTAGAGATGCTAAAAATGCTGACGTACTTTATGCGGCATTTTATCATAGACTAAGACAGCCATGGCATTTTAATAGTGGCGGAGGACAAGGTGGCATTTATAAAAGTACAGATGGAGGAGACAGTTGGACAAAACTTTCTAATGGATTGCCAAGTGGCCCAACAGGTCGCATAGGACTCGCTATCTATGAAAAGGATCCTAACATTGTGATGGCACTCATAGAAGCAGAAAAGACAGGGGACCTATCTCGACCTGGTTCTGGAGTATATAGAAGTGAAGATGGAGGTGACACTTGGAAGTATATCAATACTTATAACAATCGACCTTTCTATTACAGCCAGATTAGAATTAATCCTCATGATGATCAGCGAGTTTACTTACTGACTACAAGTTTTAGAGTTTCTACAGATGGAGGTGTCACTCTGACCAATGGAAGCGAAGACCAAGAGGTCCATGGGGACTTTCATGGTATGTGGTTAGATCCTACGGATCCAGATCGATATTATCTTGGCGCAGATAAAGGATTGTCATTGACCCATGATCATGGAGCTCACTTTCAGTTGTTGGACAATCTGCCGATAGCACAGTTTTATAGAATCAACTATGACATGCAAGATCCTTACTACATCTATGGAGGACTTCAAGACAATGGTTCTTACGCCACTGCAAGCTTCACACGAGATGCACGTGGGATCCTAAGTGACTCTAATTGGAAGATGCATTGGGGAGATGGACAAGACTCAGCTTTTAACCCTTTCGACCATAGAGATGGCTATTCTTCTATGGAGAATGGAAGCTACTTCAAGTATAATGCTGAGACCAGATACATGCAGCGCATCAGTCCATCTTATGGCACAGTTTCTAATTATAGTGATCACTTCGATGCAGATGAAGAAGATAAAAAATCTGCTACAAGATTTAATTGGTCGGCACCATTGGTTATGTCATCACATGATCCGTCGACTATATTTATAGCAGGAAATCATGTTTATAAATCAACTAATAAAGGAGCATCATGGAAGATCATCAGTCCGGATCTTAGTACCAACGATCCAGTCAAAAGGAAACAAGGAGTAAGTGGCGGAGTAACACCTGACAATACTGGAGCAGAAACTCATTGTGCTGTCTATAGCCTTTCGGTTTCGCCAATCGATGAAGATATCATCTGGGCAGGTACAGATGATGGCAACGTCCAGTGCACAACTGATGGCGGACAAAAATGGATGAATGTTAGAGCAGCTATTCCGGAAGTGCCTGAGGGCCTCTGGGTGAGTAGGGTAGAGGCATCTCACTTCGATCCTAAAAGAGCTTATGTGACTTTTGATGGGCACAGAAGTGACGATTTTGGCACTTGGGTATTTGTCACTGATGACAATGGAAAATCTTGGCGTAAGATCACAACAGGAATAACGGAAGGCGAGACAGTAAGAGTCATCAGAGAAGATCATAAGAATCCTAATCTTCTTTTCATTGGCACTGAGACTGGAGTATGGTTGAGTGTCGATAGAGGTATGAACTGGTCAAGGTTAAAAGCTGGGCTACCGACAGTTTCAGTCTACGACATAAAGATCCATCCTCGAGAGAATGATCTTATCATAGGAACACATGGACGAAGTCTTTGGGTAATGGATGATATATCTCCGTTGCAAGATTTGTCTCGTATTGAAGAAGAGCAGGACGTTG
Source organism: uncultured Saprospiraceae bacterium (assembly GCA_938039305.1). Lineage (GTDB taxonomy): Bacteria > Bacteroidota > Bacteroidia > Chitinophagales > Saprospiraceae > JAJRXG01. The sequence goes on along the minus strand of CALHUZ010000492.1, from coordinate 8,880 downwards.
TTTTATTTGATCAGAAGGATGCTACACTATGGAATAATGTCAGTCGTGGTGGACAAAGGGGACATTTTTGGTTCGCAGGAGAAAATCCTCCATCAGTTGTGAATAACACTTCCATTCCTCGAGCAGGGTTTCTCAATACGGTGCCTATTTCATTTCACGTAAGTCGAACTGATATAGATAGTGTGCAACTTATAATCACAGATCGAAAGACTAATCGAAGTATGGAGATCACTACCGCAGTGCATCCTGGTGTGAATAGATACAACTGGGATCGAAGATTTGAAAGCAAAGCATTTACGGTAAGTGAGAAAGAAGAGATTGAATCTATCTTTCAAGAGGTGATGAATCATAATTCTGCTTCCTCGATCAAAAGATATTATAATAGATGGCTTAGTGCCGAGACGCCTTATGAGCAAAGAAGAGCGATTATGCCTCTTACATCTAGCTACTTGAGCTATGCGATTCCTGAAGAATTTGGGATTCCTATGGCAGAAGTAGGAACTTATGAGATTGTCTTAATGCATGGAGATCAGGTCGCTAAAACAACAGTTTCTATCAGGGAGGACCCTATGAAATCAGACTAATAGACATGAATTTCATTGGTTAAACATAGATGTCAGATTAACCATTTATAGTGAGTATATAGTGTCAACTCAGTTGTATCTTTACTGAACGTCACCGTATCCTATTATGACCTATCTATCAAAGTATCTTCTGTTGCTTTTTGCAGCGTTTGGAGTCTTAGAGACTTCAGCACAAAAGACTCATGCCGAATATAAAAAGGATCTAAAGTCTCTTGATGGAGGCAAGTATATAGCTTATGCTTTTGATGCTGCAGAAGATCTCTCTGGCAAGGGAGAATATAAAAATGCCCTTGATATAGTAGAACGAGCAGTTAAGAAAGCTAAGCCCATGGGTGATGGCACTCGGGTTGTGGTGTATGCTAATAAGACGAAATTGATCGCAAGACGATTTCCAAAGGATGATAAGTATGTCAATGAGTTGCTTGACAGTTATGATGAAATGCTCAAGCGAAACCCTCCGATCAACATCGAAAAAGAAGTGATCGAATTATTATCTTCTATCCGCTCTCGTGCCAGTGGAAAAATGCAAAAGGAGCTGGATAAAAGAATCAAGGACCATAACGAGAGGCAGAATAAAAAACAACAGGACCTTGCCTCTGGGGAAATGGAGGATAAGCTAAAAGAATTCAAGAAAAAGGTCAACAAGGAAGAAGCCTTCTTGGAAATCGAAAAGCTAAAGTCAGAAAGAGAACGACTTGAAGAATTGCAGAGCAAACTTTCTCAGACTGTTGATAGAAGCGAAGCCCTTTTGATAAGGCGCTCTCAGGTCATCAACAATATGTCAAGAGACAAAGTGAAAAGAGAAGCCTTGGTTCAATATAATCAAAGGATGATAGACTCTTTAAGGTTCATAGCGCAGATCGATTCATTTAGCCTGGTGACTCAGAAGCGTCAGATCGTAGAACAAGAATCTCAACTTGCGCTTCAAGAATCTGAAATTCAACTTCAGGCGTCCACTTTACAACTTCAAGAATCAGAACTGCAATTAAAGTCTTCAAGACAAAAATTATTCACAGCTCTTTCAGTCTTGGGCCTCATGATCGCTAGTTTCTTAGCATGGCTTTTCTACTCCGCTAAAAAGACGAACCGTCAGCTGGAATTAAAGAATGAAGAGATAGAAAGAGAAAAGGAAAGATCCGAAGAATTGCTACTAAATATCCTTCCAAAATTCATCGCACAAGAGTTAAAGGATCACCAAAAAGTAAAGACTAGGATGATCGATTCATGTACAGTGCTGTTTACAGATTTTATCAACTTTAGCGATATCAGTACGAAGCTATCACCTCAAGAATTAATCGGAGCTTTGGATGAGTGCTTCAGGGCTTTTGACAATATAATATCAGATAATAATATAGAAAAGATCAAGACGATAGGCGATTCATATATGTGCGCAGGGGGCGTGCCAAGAGCGAATGACACCCATGCTGTCGATGCCGTAAATGCAGCTTTTGAGATGGTTGCTTTCTTAGATCAATGGAATGCTGAACGCGAATTAGAAGGGAAAGTACGCTTTGATGCTCGCATTGGAATACACTCAGGCCCGATTATTGCAGGTGTCGTAGGAGTAAAGAAGTTTGCATATGACATTTGGGGCGATACAGTCAATGTAGCAGCCCGATTAGAAGGTAAATCATCTGCGCAAAAGATCAACATCAGCTCTTCTACATTCCATTTGATCAAGGATCATTATCAATGTAGCAAGAGAGGAAGTATCAGCGTTAAGAACATGAAAGACCTCGAAATGTACTATGTAGATCAGAAGATCAATCCTGCGGTTTTGAATTAAATGCGAGACTTTTTCTAATTCTAACCGTCAGAATAACGATTTACTTAAGAATCGCTGTTAGATGATGTTGGATGACATAAAGGTTGATTTGTTTAATATGCTTGAAAGTGACCTTTCGAGCCACCTCTACTATCATGGTATCCATCATACCCGAGACGTTCATAACGTCTGTCTTTTTTATATTGATCACTATAATCTTGATGCTAAAAGCGCAGAACTTCTTGAGATAGCCGCAGTAGGTCATGATGTAGGATTCATTAAGACATATAAGGATCACGAAGAAGTTGGGGCTAAGATCACAGCTGAACTGATGAGACAATATGGATATGTCTCTGAAGATGTTGAGCAGGTTGTAGAAATGATCATGGCTACTAAGATTCCACAGAACCCTGGTGCATTTTTATCAGAGCTATTGTGTGATGCAGATCTTGACTACTTAGGACGGGATGATTTTAAAACCATCGGCGCTACCTTGAAAAAGGAGTGGCAGCATTATGACATCTTTCCAAACTTAGACGAAGTCTTTGATACGATTCAGATTTCATTTTTAAGTGGGCATCATTTTCACAATCCCTATGCGATCAAACATAGAGCTCCCGTTAAGCTAAAAAATCTGCAAGCCCTTGAAGGCGCTGCTGATACATCAAATAGTCTAACTACTTAGTAGCTAAGCTGCTTGTAAGTAATTCCAGATTTTATTGAAGATTAGTTTGTGAGCTGATTCCTTAGTCACGTTATTTCCTTGCTGTTCTTTTTCAATTGCTTCGGCGATACCTGACTTGCACTTCACCAGAACATCTATAAATTCTGCTAAGATCTTTTCATCAGAAACGATGAGAGAAGAGAAGTCTTCTTTTTCTATAACAAGAACACTACAGTCTTCATTCGCTCTAACAGAAGCTGTTCTAGGTTCTCCTGTCAGCAGACTCATCTCACCAAAGAATTCTCCTGGCATTTTCTTAGCAACTTCGATCTCAATATTATTATCAGCTCGCACAAGTACGTTAGCACTTCCTTTGATCACTATGAACATAGAGTTGCCCTCGTTGCCTTGTCCAACTATTAGATCATCTTTTGCATATAGTCGAAGCTTACTTTCATGAGCTAACTTCTCGATGTTTTCATTTTGCATGTCATCGAGCCATTCTAATTTGCTTAAGAACTTGATGACATATGGATTGTCAATAGTGTTTTTTTCTCCACCTGGTCCTGGGATGGTATGCATCTGAATTTCGGAAATCGGATATGGGATCTTGATGCCCTCTCTACTGAGCGCATACCAAACTCGAGTCAAAACTACATCTCGGAGTTGAAGGATCTCTGCATAATCGTATAGCCAGTATCTCATGCAATATTTAATCCCGCTATCCATATAGTCGACCACAAATGCTCCAAGTGTACTATCTAATTCTACTTCTTCGATTTCATTCAGCACATCCTCAAGTACCTTTTTTACTTTATTAGGTGGATGGGTGTAATCAAGAGTGATATAGAAATTATTGATCTGTCGTCTGGTGGGTCTTGAAAAGTTAACAATCTTATCCTCTGCAACAAAACCGTTAGTGATTGAGACTCTATGATTTTCTCTTGTGAGTAAAGTAACAGATCTCCAATTCTGGCTAACCACTTTCCCTTCATGCCCTCCTAAGTTAACCCAGTCGTCTATACTGAATGGAGACTCCACCTGCAGCGAAAATCCAGAAAACAAGTTGCTCAATGTACTCTGAAGTGCGAGACCTATGACTGCTGATACCACTGTAGAGGTGACTAATAGGCCATCAAGATTTTGGTCAAATATATAACTGTAGGAATAGAGTGTCGTGAAGATAACAATCAGTATCGCGAAGATGTTGAATAAGAATCTTGGCAGCTTAGCCCAATTGCGATATCGGATCATTGCAAAAAGCATCCAAAAGACGAACTGAACGATAGCATTTGTTAAGAACACAATCGTGCCTAAAGCAAGGAACTTTACGGCCCACCCACTTCCATCATTTGGGTTAGGATTCAGTTCTGCGATACGATCTATACCAAATCCTACTCCCGCAATTAAGGCGAAGATCAACGCAATAGTACTAGATACCAAAGTCTTGCGATCATACGAAATACCGAGAGAACGCTTGAAGAGTATGGATACGGTGATGACTAGAATATAGAATCCCAGCGAATAGATGATTAAGCTTCCATTCATTGGCTTAAAAGTAGCAAAAGCCGTTTAGATATATCAATAATTGTACTTACAAAGTGACTCGCAGATCAATTTCTTAAATGTCTGCTTAGAGGTATGTTACTTCTTGACAAAATATTTACCTTCAAGTGAAAGCATATAGATGAGTATCATGAAGTATATAGCGATTTTGATGTGTATTCTTGGACTCACTAATTGCAAAAGTGATTCTGAAGTTTCTAATGAAATCAATCCTCCTAATATAGTCCTAATCATGGGTGATGACATGGGCTTCTCGGATCTGGGCTGTTATGGTGGCGAGATTAGAACACCAGTTTTAGATGGATTGGCTGCAGGAGGATTGCGATTTTCACAATTCTATAATGCCGCTAGATGCTGCCCGACGAGAGCCTCCTTGATGACTGGTCTATATCCACAGCAGGCAGGAGTCGGTCATATGGTCAACGATAGAGGAACGCCTGCCTATGCAGGAGATCTGAGTCACAACGCGGTAACGATCGCAGAAGCACTAAAGGGAGCTGGGTATGCTACATACTTATCTGGGAAGTGGCATATCACTCCTTATGTGATCGACAATCCTGATAAGAGTAATTGGCCGAGACAAAGAGGATTTGATAAGTTTTTCGGAATGATCTCAGGAGCAGGGAGTTTCTATGATCCTCGCTCGCTGACTGATAACAACGACTATGTAGCGCCTCGGAAAGGGTTTTACTCTACTACTGATTTTACGGATTATGCGATCAGATGTATAGATGATCATAAAAGCGAAAAGCCATTTTTCATGTATCTCTCATACATGGCACCTCACTGGCCGATGCATGCTCCTGCAGATGAGATAGCTAAGTACAAAGGACACTATGATAAAGGTTGGGATCAGATGCGAAGTGATCGATATAATCGTATGAAAGACATGGGGCTTGTAGGAGAAAGTTGGGAGTTGACGCCGCGTGATTCATTTGTGGAAGCATGGTCCAAAGACATACCAGACCAAGCATGGGAGTTAGCCAATATGGAGACATACGCTGCCATGACTACTTATATGGATATGAGTATCGGAAGGGTAGTAGCGTCGCTCAAGGCAAATGGAATGTATGAAAACACACTTATCTTGTTTTTGCAAGACAATGGTGCTTGTGCTGAAGAATTAGATTGGATTGGAGAACGACCTACGGACACGCCTACCTTAGGAGTCAATCAGTTGCAGACTGAGATGATCCCTTTCAAAACACGTGATGGAGGACTCATTAAAGTGATGAAAGATGGATGGCCAGGTGATCCCGATGGTTATACGGCCTATGGTCGTAATTGGGCCAACGCCAGCAATACTCCCTTTAGAGAATATAAGCACTGGGTGCACGAAGGAGGTATCTCGTCACCGCTGATTGCTCATTGGCCTGATGGCATCAATGATAAAGGAGCTTGGAGGAATGAACCTTCACATCTGATAGATATCATGGCCACTTGTCTGGATGTAGGTGGTGCGACATATCCTTCTACTTATAATGGACATAAGATCACACCTTTAGAAGGGAAGAGCTTGGTGCCCGCTTTCGCAAATAAGAGCTTAGAAAGAGAGGCCATATATTGGGAGCACGAGGGTAATCGGGCAGTGCGCATGGGTAAGTGGAAGATCGTATCGAAAGCAAGTAAGCAGCGATCTTTTTTATGGGATAAAGTGGAACGATTGAAATTAGAAGATTGGGAGCTATATGATATGGATAAAGACAGAACTGAGATGAATGACATATCTGAATCACATCGTGAAATCGTCCAGCAGATGGCTGATATGTGGATGGTCTGGGCGAAGAGGGCAGGGGCAATACCAAGGCCCACTTGATTCGTGTTTAATCAGTTTTGGAAGTTTAATAGGTTCTTGCACATCAGTCTACATTCTGTACCTGAGTTCTTAGGTGCTTATGTGTGTTTTGTTTCATCCGTTTATTTTTGATAATTGATAATTGATACGGTCGTCCGTTGTCTGATTATCTGTGATCAGACATCTGTTTTTCGCTTTTGATTTTCATTGATATTTTGATTTCACCCGTTTAATAGGCTCTTGCAAATCAGTCTACATTCTGTGCCTGAGTTTCTAAGTTCTTAGGTGCTTTTGTGAGTATTGTTCATTTTTTATTGTTGATGCTTGAACTTGATAAGAGTTGTCCGTTCTCAGAATGGCTTAGGTCTTTTTCCTTTGAACTTGAACTTGAACTTAAACTTAAACTTGTGTTTGAACTTGTGCTTGAACTTGGATGGGTTTAAGATGTTCGTGCAAATCTGCGTTTATTGCTGACACTTGGGCTTGAACTTGATAACAGTAGTCTGTCATGTGAATAATCTTGTACAAGTTCATGTCTTAATGCTACCGATTAATATCCGTTAAGTATAGTTGTTGGTATATGTTAAATCTACATTTGAGTAAGCTATATGGAATTAGACATTATATCTTAAAGTACTTATAGAACTGCATGCTATAAAGTATTAGCAAGCTAACGTACAGATAGATCACCTGACCACATGATCATGTGGTTGACATGATAGGATTAGTGTGTCATCTTTGCGGTAGTATTTAAGGCAAAATGAATAAACCATCAACAAAATACACGAAGAGCGGTCGTGTTAATATCGCATATCAAGTGCTTGGCGAAGGGCCAATAGATATAGTGTATATCCCTGGTTGGGTTTCCAATATCGACTTGATGTGGGAGTGTCCACAACTTGTCAGGTTCTTAGAAGGGCTTAATGAATTTGCAAGAGTTATACTTTTTGACAAGCGAGGCACAGGTCTTTCTGATCGGATGATAGAACTATCAAGTTTAGAAGAACGGATGGATGACATCCGGGCTGTGATGGATGCAGTCGGATCGAAGCGAGCGGCATTATTTGGTCATTCTGAGGGCGGATCTGTCTCAGCACTTTTTGCAGCTACATATCCTGAGCGCACATTAGCATTAATCACATTTGGCGTATTTGCGAAGCGAAGATATTCTGAGGATTATCCTTGGGCTCCGACAGATGAAGCACGTCAAGAGGTGTATGATATGATTGAGAACGATTGGGGAAGTGGCGAAATGAATCTAGTATCCTTAGCACCCTCAATGGCGGAAGACAAAGAGTTTATGGATTGGCTCGCGCGATACTTTAGATCTGGAGCAAGTCCGAGTGCAGCATTGGCACTTACTAAGATGAATACAGATGTTGACATCATAGACATACTGGATACGATCGAAGTGCCTTCACTTTTGATGTGTCGCACCGAAGATATAGATGCTAAGGTCGAAGAGAGTAAATTCATGGCAGAGCGTATCAGAGGTGCGAAGTTTGTTGAGTTTGAAGGAGACGATCATTTGTTTTGGGCTGGAGATACTGGAGAGGTGCTCGATGAGATCACAGAGTTTATGACTGGTGTCAGACCTGTAGACAAGATCAATCGGATGCTATCGACGATACTCTTCACTGATATTGTATCATCTTCAACACATTTAGCTCGACTGGGAGACAAGGCATGGATGGAACTGCTAAGTGAGCATAACTCGATCGCTAAAAGAATCATCAATCAGTTCAGAGGACGTGTGATTAAAAACACCGGTGATGGCTATATGGCATCATTCGATGGACCAAGCAAGGCAGTTCATTGTAGTATTGCGATTCGCGATGCCATCAAGCATCTGGATATACAGATCAGGCAAGGCATCCACGCAGGAGAGTGTATCATGTATGACCTTAAAGACATAGGTGGAATGGCTGTTCATATCGCTTCTCGTGTAGAGCAGATAGCAAGTCCTGGGGAGATCTTAATCACTCAGACGGTTAAGAATCTGCTGTCAGGTACAGGCTTGGTATTCGATGATAAAGGTAGTCGCGAACTAAAAGGCATACCTGAGCTAATTGGAATCCTTTCGGTAAATGAAGAAGCGGACAGCGAAGTAGCCAAGCCACAGAAGGTAGCTCTTTCTGATATTGAGATACCACAGAATCACTCATTACTTGAAAATGTACTTCAAAGTATAGAAACTAATATGAGTGATGAAAACTATGGTCTCGAAGCCCTGTGTATTCATGTAGGATTAAGCGAACGACAGTTGCAACGCAAATTGAAATTAATAGCTAACAAGTCACCTAATCAATTGATCAGATCTGTAAGACTCCACAAAGCAAAAGAGATACTCTTGGCGTCTCAAGATGATATCTCTCAAGCGGCTTACCTCACTGGCTTCAGTAGTCTATCTTATTTTACGAAGTGTTTTAGGAAAGAATTTGGAATGGCTCCTACGGAGGTGCGGTAGCACGTTGCGTTTGAGAGGTTTTATGGGTTTAATAGGTTC
>CALHUZ010000491.1 GCA_938039305.1 uncultured Saprospiraceae bacterium | reverse complement strand
ACGGTAGATTATCCTTTAGCATATTGATATTAATTGTTGCCAGTCTTATGTCTTGTGGTGATGATCCAGAATTCAGCAATGTCGATCTAAACTTCACATTGAGTTATGAGGATGCTCCTTTGGTCGCTTTTGATGATTTAGACTATGCTCTTGATTATAAAGTGTTCTTCACGAAGTACAGCTTATATCTATCTGACATAACGCTAAAGAGTAGCGAAGGCGATCATATGCTGAGCACTGTAGAATTCTTAGACTTACTTACAGGAGTCGCATCACAAACAGATGCCGAAGCTGGGAAGACCTTGTCTTTCTCCGATGTGCCCGTAAGAAATTATGATGCGCTTACTTTTAATATCGGAGTGCCTTCAGAAGTCAATACAACTGAGCCAGCTTCATATGATCTAAGTAGTCCTCTAAGCAATAATGGCGAATACTGGGTCGGTTGGTCCAGCTATATATTCCATAAAATAGAAGGAAAGATGGATCCTGCTGGAGATGGTTCTTTTGAAGATGGACTGGCTTTGCACATTGGTTCAGATGATGCATTTAGAAGCGTCTCTATTAATACGAACATCAACATTGATGAAGAAAAAGAAACCATCAAGATAGATTTTGACTTAGGCGACATCCTCAATCTTGATGGTTCATATTTTGACTTTCGAGAGACTCCACAAGTTCATAGCTTGGGCGTACTTCCTAAAGTTCTTCCTATACTTGATAATACATCTCAAGGTATTACCATATCGGTTCAATAGCAATTGGTCTTTCTAAAAAAGACCACATTCTAATTTTAACCTAAGACTTCTCGTAAATAGAAATGTACTTTCCTTTATAATTAGTCACGTACATTTTTCCATTGTCTAGTAGAACATCTGTAGGTTTGTTCAATCCTTGATCGATGATCTGCGTGACCTTGCCTTCCATATCAAATATCAGCACTCGGTCGTGCTCAAAGTCTGTGATGTATATCTCAGTTCCATCAGTATAAATACCTGTAGCAGCATTCATCTGTTGGTCCTCCCCTATCGTCTGAAGGTGCTTACCTTCTATGTCAAGCACTTGGATCCGATTATTGTAAGCATCTGCGACATAGATTTTATCACCAAATACCTGCACATCAGTAGGATAACTATATTCTCCAGGGCCTTTCCCTTTCTTTCCTACACTCTTCCAAGTTGTTCCATCTGATATAGCTATTCTATTATTATAAAAATCTGCTATAGCAGTGTGCGAACCTGAAACAGAAACTGCCGCAGGTGCTTCAAATTCTACATCTACAGAAAGTGTATCAATCTTATCCCCCTTGATCATCAAGACATCATCTGAGCCGTAAGAAGGCACATAAGCTGTCCCCTCTGAAATATCTAAATGCATCGGTCTTTCAACTTCATCATAAGTTCTCAAAACCTCTCCAGACATATCCAAAACCATCACTCGATTATTATCTCCATCAGATAACCATATTTGATCATCAAGGATACCCAAGCCAATAGGAGTGATATCATTTAGAAAAATACTACCAGTTGGTTGCCAACTTGGAGGGCTACAACTTACCATAAGGGCCATGCCAATGACAAAGCTTAATTTATAAATCTTCATAATTTATTATAAATAAGCTTAGCCTGATTGTAGCAATCAGGCTAAGCCAAATGAGTCAATTAAAGTTCTTAGTTATAAGACTTTCTTTCGTACAGACAACAAGCAGGCAGCTCCTCGTAGACGCCATCCTCAGCCTTCACATTCTGAGTATCATGACCTGCTCCAGCGACAGCTTTTTCAATCGCTTCAGGATTAGTGAGATCTCTATCATACTTCACAGTAAGAATCTGAGTGTCTTCATCCCAATCGGATTCAACGACTCCTTCTATAGATCTCGTCACCTTCTTGATTCGTGCTCTACACATACCACAAGTCCCAGCTACAGGAATAGAGGCTTTCACTACCCTATTCTGATCTATTTTGTCAGATATCTTAAGCTCAGTCTTTTCAACTGTTCCATCCGCTCTTATGACAGATGTACCGACGGCAGTATAGCCCGCTTCATCTACTTGCTTTTCTACAGCTGCCATCGTAAGTTCTTTCTCAGCAGGATAGTTAAAAGTCATTAGTGCATCTTCCATGTCTATCTTGACCTTCTTGATCCCTTTGAGTTTCTTGATTTTCTTTTCAAGACCATAAGCACAGAATGGGCAGCCTAAACCATCCACTTGCACGGTGAACTTATCCATGTCTCCCTTCTTTCCTTGAGCTTGCAAATCATTAATTGCACCAAGGCTAAGCAAAGAGAATATGATGATTATAATTTTGAAATATTTCATGATTATAGTTTTATAAATTTTTATTAAAATATGTATCTGGTTCCTAACAAGATATTCGAGTTCAATCTGAACTGATCAATATTGTTTTGAACCAAAGGAACTTGTATGGCAGCTTCAAGTGTCAATCTTCCCTTGGCATATTGTATGCCTTGGGCGAATAACATCTCATAAGCGTCTGTTTCTAATCGCCAGTTACTGGTGTACTCAAAATACAAATTGATCTGCTTCACTGGATAGGTTGGCTTCAACAATGGAAGTCCTACTCCAAACTTATATCTCAATTCATCCTGATTTCCAGAAGGGCTCATATTGTATCCGAACTCCGTGGAGAGACCATACTTTATGGATTCATATCCTGCTACAACACCATAATACCCTTGATATGTACCAGCACTAATCTCAGTCGGTCCAAAATCTTTTCCATTAGGAAGAATCTGAAGCGTCTTCAATACCATCCTAAAGGTCTTTGCTTTCCCGTCCTTCCGATAGAACTGATACTTCCCAAGTATATTGATATCACCCAGATACGTACCATTGTTCTCATTTCCATCATTAAATGAGTAACTAGTCATCGGTATGTGTACTGCCACTAGAGAATTAGAAGTAGGTAAATAGTGCAACATGAGTGGCACTCTTGTAAATGTTCCTTCATCAGTATTCCTGATCTCAGTAAGCGTTTTTATGATCACTGATTCTGAGCCTAACATGATAGGCTTATCAGCTGTGATCGGAGGCCCTTGAGCCTGTATTGATTCTACTGCAAGCATTCCTAAGAACAGCAGTTTTAGTATTTTTTGAAAATGCATTTTAGTTAAAGGTTTTATTGTCAAATAAAATAGAAAAATTGACGTGCGTCGTCAATGATAAGTATGACGTAAGACGCCATAAGACAATAAAATTCTAGCAAAGAAAGGACTGGTATCGCACTCGTATGGCGTACCCTGTCAGTGGAGGGCCGGTATCAGACAACACCACAAGATCATGTCGATCTCCACTGACTCGATCAACAAGTTTAATACCGTTGATTGGCATTATCACCGTTACCTTGTCATCTGATTCAGCAGAAACGAAGGTCGGACCATCATAGTCCATTGCTGCTGATAGTTCTTTATCATCACAGCAGCCTTTGTCCTCG
>CALHUZ010000490.1 GCA_938039305.1 uncultured Saprospiraceae bacterium | reverse complement strand
TGCAAAGCATAAGGATTAGCAGAGGTAGCCGCACCAGCGTCACCCATACCACCACCGATCGCATCAGGGATAATCGTTAAAAAAGGTACAGCCGCAAGAACAGAGTTTGGTATACACTGATTATTGGCATCTACCACACATCTCTCAGTAGGACTCCAGACCTGACTTATTGCAGTTGTTGATATGAGAGAGAAAGAAAGGCTTAATATTAGCCAAGAACGTAAAGTCGACTTCATTAGATGGTGATTGTTAAAATATAGAGAAGAAACTGTATTGAGCCTATGTTTATTTTAGCAAGATTACTTTTTTGACCCCAGACACCACATTATCAGGATTAGAAATTGATTTGAGTGTCAGATAGCATATAAGAATACCATTTATGTCACATCGAGGCTTCCATACAAAAGACAGTTGGCCATCGCGAGAAACTACTGATTCTACAACTTTTTCTATCCTTTGACCACTTGCGCTATATGCTTCAAGAGTCACCTGGATATCTGATTCGATAAGATCATGAGCTATTGTGATCGTCGTTTCACCTGTGGTGATCGGATTTGGGGCCAATATGATGGATTGAATGGATCGCTCGATATCATTACTCACAATGAAAGATATCGTCACCTCTCCTGGATTGTTAGCAATATCGAAAGCTTTTATGGTCAAGGTGTGAGGCCCGATACTTAGGTCTTCCATATTGAAGATGATGCTCCCTGCCGTTGGATCTTTTTCATCCCCTTCGATAAATTCATTCAAGAAGATGGTTGATTTAGTTTCACCATCAATAACGGCTGTGATCTCATGACCGATAGCTGTACTGCTTAAGTTTAGACCATAATCGTCTGTAAGATCAACTATGACAACATTGGAAGCTGGAACTATGGCTCCATCAGTGAAATTTCGATCATTTAGATAGGCTTTGACTACCGGTGGCTGATTATCAGTCACTGGTTGTGCTGCATCCCCACCTACACTAAGCTGTTCTGTATATCCTGCAGCTTCGATCTTATCGTCAGATAAAGCATAGTAAGATACTTTCGCTTTGCCTACACTGTAGTCTATATCTACAGGAATTGTAAAGGATGTCTTAATTTCTCCATTCTTGACAGTTGCTCTTCCTTTATAAATTACATTTTGTTGAAGCTGAAATGATTTTACAAAGCTGCTTCTGTCATTTCCGAATGTATTGACTTCTGTAGGCTTGTCGTACACTACAATATCAACCTTGCCATTGTATCCAGCGGCTACTCTTCCATCTGGTTGTCTCACAGTTGCCTGCAGACTTACTACATCAAGAGCGCTTAGTCTGATTTCGGCGTTAATATTGGAAAGATCTATATCGTTAATCTGTTCTGTAACTATATCAAAAGAAGGTATTGAAAGCTTTAAGGTCGGATCTCCAATTAGAAAAAACTTTCTTGAATTAGTATTGTCACTTGGATTGTCATTTTTTGCCCTTCTCATTATTTCACCTATAGTGAGATAAGAGCCATTTTCTTTTTGCCAAAGTTGTCTAAATACAGAACGAGTAAGTTGGAAATTTTTAGATGCGTATACAGACCTTACTGTTGTAAATAAAGATACAGCTCCTCCGATAGGATTTAAGAGCGCTGCTTCTCCAGCCGTTATTTCCGAGGCATCATCAAAACCAGTAAATGAACAAGTCGCGGTAATGATCAGAGGTAGCTTGTCGATATTGCTATAGCTATTAATATCATCTACTTTTAGAATTCTTTCTTGGGCCCAACCAGTCGGACCTCCATGTCCGAGATAGTTAACGACTAGTGCTCCCTGTTCTATATTTTTATTGAGTTCATTGGTGACAGTTGGATATCTATTTCCTCCAGGAGTAGATTCTTGTCTGAAAGCATCCATATAGATTTTCTCTTGGTTGGCAAGAGGGAAGTCTTTAGCCATCTCTGTTGCTATGATATCTGCATCGTTGATATGTAAGTTGTTGTCTTCATCATCGGCTACGAAGACAACCTTTGTTTTCCAATTATCTATTTCTTTACTCGGTTCATCGTAAGTGATGATCTTTTTGATGACACTTGCTGCCTCAGCATTATCTGCTACTGTTAAGCGTCCCACGGAGATATCTAAATCTCCTCTCAGTTGACCATTCTCTCCATCATCAAGCAATGCATAATAATCATCTGCTGGGAAAGATAGGATAGGATCAAGTGAGTTAAGCGTTTCGTAGGTTGGTACAAGGTTATTCGCAGGATAGTTTTTGTTGATGTGCCTGTAATCAAATGACGCATCACCTAATAAAAGCAAATATGAAAACCTCGGATAATTCTGATACAAGTCACGGGCATAGTTTCTAATTGCTGTGGGGTCTTGGCGACCACTGCTGTATAGATTATAAATTTCTTCAGGAGAAACAATTAGACTGGCTAAGTTGTCATGACTTAATCTATGATTTTGTAATTCTTCCGCACTTGATTGAAGTATGTCTGGAGTTATAATGATAAGGTCAACGTCTGCTGTAGATATGATGTCAGCCGGAAGGACCAAAGCGGCAGATTCTGGAATTTTTATATCAGCTTCTCTGAAGCCTATATACGATTCTGGAATGGACGGGCTGACAGCTATTGACACAGACGTCCCTTGATTAATTTTGTTTTTTCTAATTATATCAGAAGGATCTGTAACATCCCAAAATGTTATGTCTTGATTAGAATTAATCTGCAACCCGTCGAAAACCTCAGGCCGGGAGACTAAATTATAATTATTGAAAAATGTCTGTTCACTTCTATAAATGGCTGGAGTCTCACCTTGTAAGGATGCATAATCAAACCATAGCCGTGCATTGTCAGTCGCTTTATTATAAGTTATGCTTAATGCATCATTTGAATTGAGTATACTTACCTCTTGATTGACAACTCTTTGACGGGCATATCGAGCTTCTATATCTGAAGTGTTGACTGGCGATATGCCAACCTCTTCAATTAAACTGCCAGTTATGATACTTACATCTTCTCGTTGACTACTTCTGACTGCGAAGGCCGCTGTCAGTAAAGCATTAGATAATCCTTCTGAAGGAATTTCTAATTTGCTCTTTAGGTCATACGTTTTAAGATTAGTCAATTCGTCACCATACCAGTTTTGGCCAGAGCCTTGAGTGCTTTCATATTGGTCGAGTAAGTTGATTTTATCCTCATGGTAAAAGTCATAATATAGATGGAGGTTCGACTCGTTGGTTATAGCTTTCGGAAACTCCTCTAACACTATGTTTTGATCTACTATATCGCGGTCATGAATTTTTAGAAAGACATAGTTTATATCTGAATAAGGATTTTTTATTCTATTGACGATACCTGATTCTAAGTCGTATTCTACTCTGTCTGGTCCTTCGGCATAGAATAAGATAAAGTCGTTGTTGTCGAAAATACCATCGCCGTTATCGCTTATATCTATGGAGAACGAAACAAGTCGTTCAGTCTCATCATATTCGGTATCATCTCTAAGAGGCCCACTTTTTATGCCGTAGATCTGTATAGTAGAAGAGCTAATCTGTTCTAATTCTGTATCAAGTTGAGATGTTAGCCATGAAGCACTTATTTGATAGATGCCAGATGATTGAATACCTATTTTATAGACAGTCCCATCCTCAAATATGTTGTTCGTATCAGGCTGCAGGCTAATTTCATTCACCCCTGACGTACACCACACGGGCATCAGATGCGTTAACAATATTAGAAAAAGGGTGTTAACCATATACTTGGCGACTTTTACAGCGGTTAAATGTAGCTCTTGTATGCAACGATTACTAAGTTTTAAGTATTATTGAATAGGATATTATTACTAAACCTACAGCTCTGAAAAGACTCATTATATACATTTATGTCTTCTTAGGAACATTTGCGTCAAGCGAAATGTTTGCTCAGGATCAAGTATTTAGTCAGTTTTATAATGCTCCGATTCAACTGAACCCTGGATTGGTTGGTCTTTCTACACAGCCGCAGATATCTATAAATTATCGAAACCAATGGCCTGCTTGGCCTCAAGTTTATGCTACTTATGCTGCGTCTTATGACCAGTACTTTGAATCGCTCAATAGTGGTTTTGGTGTTCAGGCATTGTCAGATGATGCAGGTGGTGGAATTATCAAGACACAGCGTTTTTCAGGCGTATATGCATATCAGCTGAAACTAAATAGGAAGCTTCAGGCCAGGGTAGGGCTCGAGGCTGGTTTTTTTAGCACACAGTTAGACTGGGATAAATTGATCTTCTTTGAACAATTAGTACCTTCAGGTATCGAAGGTCTTCCTACGGGAGGATTACTTCCAAGTACTGAGATACGTCCAGACAATTTAAGTAATATCAGTTTAGACCTTTCTATGGGGGCACTTCTGTATGGTGAGAAGTACTATGTGGGTATCTCCCTCAAACACTTGAATAATCCAGACAACAAGTTTCGGCCTGATAATTCAGGCATATACAGTGGGCTTCCGAGCAGATTGATCATACACGGAGGGATGCAGATAGACTTGCCTTCTCGCAATAAGGACGGATTTGGGACGTTTATTGCTCCGAGTGTCTTGTTTACAAGGCAGTCTGGTTTAAGTCAGCTGAACGCAGGTGTACTTTATAATCAGGATAGAATCTTCGGAGGAGTATGGATCAGACATGCACTTTCCAATATTGACGCCGCTATATTCTCGGTAGGGGTGCGTACAGAGTGGTTGAAGCTAAGTTATAGCTTTGATCTAACGCTCAGTGACGCATTTGTGACGAGGACAGCAGGTAGTCATGAGATTGGAGTGTTAATAAATGTCGGAGGGCGACAAAAAAAGAGATCTCGGTACGAAGATTGCTTTAGCATATTTAGATAACATATTACCCACATGAATTATAAGTTTTTCGCACTCCTTATTGTTGGGAGTCTAATCTCATCTTGTAGCCTTTTTAATAAGAAGTCTGCAAGTGGCTCTTCTGATACAACCGGTTGGAAGTACAACGATGCAGAATGGGGTGGATTTGAGAAGTTAGAGTATGAAGGTCAAGCGACCGCTCCTAACCTCGTTCTTATCCCTGGAGGTACATTTAGTATGGGACAAACCGATGAGGATGTCACTTTCGAATGGAACAACATAAGCCGTAAGGTGACCGTATCTTCTTTCTATATGGATGAGACAGAAGTCTCTAACATAGCTTGGAAGGAATATGTCTACTATCTCGATAGAGTATATGAGTCATTTCCAGAAGTAGCTCAAGACGCACTACCAGATGAAAAAGTATGGTATGATGAGTTGTCTTACAATGATCCACTTGTGGAGACATATTATAGACACCCAGCTTATGATGACTATCCAGTCGTAGGCGTTTCTTGGGAGCAAACTCAAGAATACTGCAAATGGAGAACAGATGTAGTTAACGAAGCTATACTTATAGAGAGAGGTATTTTGAATCCTACTCCAGATCAAAAAGATGATAACTCTTTTAATACTGAAGCTTATCTCGCAGGTCAATACGAGCCTAACGTTCGTAAGAATCTTCCAGATCTTCAGACGGGAGGAGAAAGGGCAGTTCGTTATGAAGACGGTATCATGTTGCCTTCTTTTAGATTGCCTACAGAAGCAGAATGGGAATATGCCGCTCTTGCCTTGATTGGTAATCACGATAACGCTAAAGATGCGTTGATATCGCAGAGAAGATTCTATCCTTGGGATGGGAAGTCATCAAGATTTCAAGGCCATACAAGTGAGCAAGGCCGTATGTTAGCTAACTTCAAGAGAGGTAAAGGTGACTATATGGGTACCGCAGGTAACTTAAATGATAATGCATCAACGACAGCTCCAGTTAGAGCTTTCTTGGCAAATGACTTTGGACTATACAACATGGCAGGTAATGTATCTGAGTGGGTTCAAGATGTATACAGACCACTTACAAGTACAACTTTGAGTGATGCTGAAAATCATGACCTTAACCCATTCCGTGGTAACGTCTATAAAGAAGTTATGAAGGATGAATATGGAGAGTATCTTGAAAAGGACTCTTTAGGAAGAATGAAGTATCGCACACTAACTGACGAAGAGTTGGAAGGAAGAACAAATTATAGAACTGCAGATGCAAGAGATTACAAGGATGGAGATGATGAGTTTGTAGAGTACCAATATGGTAAGTATACACTCATCAGTGATAGCTCAAGAGTAATCAAAGGTGGATCATGGGCAGATAGACTTTATTGGTTAGCACCTTCTGCAAGAAGATTTTACGATCAAGACAAGTCAGATAGAACAATAGGTTTTAGATGTGCCATGACAAGAGTAGGTGGGCCAACAGGAAATGAAGATACTGGTGGAAACACGTTTAAGCAGAAAAAAGGTAAGAAGAGAAAGTATAAGTAAGTTTCACCTTACTTTTAAGATATAAGTCCTTGTAACAAAAGTTGCAAGGACTTTTTTAATTTAAAGTCCAACTGGAACACATAACCAAGCAGTGAATATTCAAGAACTTTATCAGTTATACAAAGAAAGTGAGGGCGTCTCGACAGATACGAGAACGCTTCAATCTGGGCAGCTTTTCTTCGCATTAAGCGGAGAGAGATTCGATGGCAATATATATGCATCGATAGCTATAGAATCAGGTGCATCTTATGCCGTCGTTGATGACCCAAGTGTTGTGAGCAGTGAACGGTATGTCCTTGTTCCTGATACCTTAAAAGCCTTGCAGTTATTAGCAAAGTATCATCGCGATCAATTGACAATACCAGTCATAGGTATTACCGGTTCTAATGGGAAAACAACGACAAAAGAACTGTTGGTTTCGATCTTGTCTTCAAAATATAAAGTGGCAGCAACTAAGGGGAATTACAATAATCACATTGGCGTCCCACTTACGATATTGGCAGTGGATAAAGATGCGGAAGTTCTTATCGTAGAGATGGGTACCAATCAGCCTGGTGACATCGAAGAGCTTTGTGAAATAGCTTCACCGACGCACGGCCTAATCACCAACATCGGAGCTGCACATCTTGAAAAGCTTGGATCTGAAGAAGGTGTCTTTATTGAGAAGCGAGAGCTTTTCAATAAAGTCAAAAACTCGAATGGAGTTTTCTTTCTAAATAAAGGAAATGACTTTTTAAGTAGCTTAACAGGGAGTTCCGAACAGAACAAGCCTTATGATTCCACTGGCGGATCTTATGGAACAATTACTATCAGTAAAATACCTTCTGCCTATTTAAGTATGGATGTCACATCTGCAGGAGCTAACTCCGAAATGATTCATTTAGAAACCTATTTGTCTGGAAGTTATAATATTGAGAATATTTCAGCAGCAATAGAAGTAGGGCACCATTTTGATGTGAGCTTAGATCAAATGGCCAAAGCCATCAGCTCTTATCATCCTGACAATATGCGTTCTCAGATCGTAGAGACAGATCGCAATCGAGTGATACTTGATGCCTACAATGCTAACCCTTCCTCTATGTCTCATAGCCTCACGGCGTTAAGTAAGGAGACTGGAGAGTGTCTCGCTATTATAGGTGACATGCTTGAACTTGGAGTAAAGTCTGCTGAATACCACATTGAGATTGTCGCAAAACTAAAGCAGTTAAGCATCAAAGAAGCGATTCTTATAGGGCCTATCTTTAATTCGGTACAGTCAAGAGAATATGACCAATTCTTGAATACTCAGGAGCTAATGGAGAGCGGTAAGCTCGATGAGATCACAGGTAAGACAATATTGATCAAGGCAAGCAGAGGTATGAAGTTAGAAAGCGTTCTTCCCTACCTATAAAAGGAGGAATGCAAAAAGGAGAATAGAAAGGCCTATTAGAATAATCCAAGACATTCCATTTATAACTTTCGTCAATTTAGTCTTTTCTCCTGCTCTGATAGGGAATGGGGCAAAAGCCCAAAAGAATGGCCTCATGCTTTGAAGGAATGGTTCTTTGCCAGAACGGAATATGTAAATTAAGTGAAGGGTTATTTTAATTACGTAGACGAAAATGACGAATAAAATGATTATCAAAAAGAAATCTATCATCTCAAATTAGGTGTGAGCCTCCTCTTGCAATCTCTTCTTCATCAAAGTCTTTTATTATGCTACACTCAGTAGAGCAGTTATTCTATCTGAGATGATGTTATTACACGCATCATCATAGTCTTGACGTGAGCATGGCATTTTAACCACTTCTTCAGCTCCGTCAGAGAATAATTCTACCCACCAACGACTGCTTCTTTGATCTTCTATAAACACCAACTCTTGAGAAGTATGATCTGGAAGCACACTGTATCTCTGCAATTGTTCTGATTGTTTCTTCTCTTGACTTCTGATCGCATATCCATCAAGTACATAGTATAAGATAAGAGCTATGTTCTTAGCAAAGAAGCCATGTATATCTTGATTTTCATCATAGCCCTCAATGATGATAGACTTTAGGAAAGTTGAAGCTCCGGCATATTTGGCGATCATACAAAGCTCTTCAATCATTAGGCCTGCTGTAGTTGCAGTTTTAGAACCCAAGACATCAGAAAGTCGTAAAACATCCAAATTGATAACGATACAGTCTGCAGTGCGCAAGCTGACTTCGGCTTTTTCAAGATTTTCACGGATATCTCCTAATCTAACATGGATATTGGGGTCAAAATCAAATGCTGTAGAGAAAAAGTGTTTTTGTAGCCCTATCTGTGTCAGACGGCTTTCAGATATCCTCGGTCTGCTGCTTACAATGACTGGATTTGCAAATGAGTCCCAAAATTCATCACTAATAGTATCATTTGAAGTCGTAGATCTGAAGGAAATAGTACAACCTTGTTCTTCAGAGAACTCTTTAACAACATCACATAATTGATCTGAACCTTTACTTCCGATATCTCCAATGTCACTTAAAAATGGTAAAAGAACAGAGGCATTTAGCTGCGAAAACTCAAGTCGAATTTTGTCGCCGCCCGTAAAAGGACCAAGAAAAGATAACTTTTCTGTCGATACTTCGTGTGATACTCCAACTATACGCTCTATATCTTGCGTTTTTATCATGTCTTCCATACTTCAAATATAAGTCAAAAGCGTAATATGTTAAAACATAAAATATTTTTATAATATGTAATCTTATTGTACCTTAGCGCGGTATATATATGGATTATCTATAATCCAACCACCACCCGAGATTACATTTGAACTAATTGTTCTTAGATATAGAACCTAAGATGAAGTCAATTATGTGATCATTTTATGTAGACTCTGATCATCCTTTGTGGAAATATGAAAGTCGTATTTCTCATAGTAATGGTGATCATCTCATGAGTGACATATGAAAAAAATAACTAATGAGTTTTAGAAATGTAATTCTCGCGGCAATAGCGATATTCTTATTTTCTGTTGATATTCAGGCCCAATTGGACACTGTAATAACAACAGCAAGTGATGACAGTCCTTGGTTGGCACCAGTGATTACCGATGAGATGACGAAAGATCCAGAACAGAATCGTCAGTATAGATTAGGACAATACAAGTATTCAGCGCAGCCTAAGCATATGTGGGAGATAGGTCTCCATGCTGGAAACTTCTTTATTGATGGAGATGTAGATCACGCACCTATAGCAGGATTGGGTACAGGTATACATTTTAGAAAGGCACTGACTTACTTCACATCTATAAGATTTGATGGATTTGCTGGAAAGACAAGTGGTCTTGAGAGACAGCCTTGGAGACATAAGGCTAATGGTGGAGGTCTTGTAGAAAATAACAATACTTTCAACGGCTGGGAGCCGTATAATGGTTCTAACGCAAATGCTACGGATTGGTTTCCATCTTATGAGACAAGCTACTACTATGGAGCCGTTCAGGTGATCTTTAATATTGGTAACGTTCTGTTTCATAAAGAGCGCAACAAGTGGAATACCTATGTAGGTATCGGATTAGGAGTAGATCACCATTCAACAATGCTTGATTTGACGGACGAATCAGGAGCAGCATATGAAAATCTAAGATCAAGAGCAGGGTTCACAAGACAAGTATTTAATACAAATGCAGGAAGGGCCGATATAGGAACGTCACTCGAAGCCATTTATGATGGTGTATATGAAACAGAAGGATTTAAGAAAGCAGGAATTTTCAGAATAGGCGATGACTTCAACATCCACCCAGTGTTCACTGGTTCATTTGGAGTATCACGTAAGCTTTCAAGAAGAATAAATATTGGTCTTGAGCATCAGATGATGGCTTCTGACAATGATTACTTAGACGGCATAAAGTTTAGATCAGCTACAGATCAGTCTAACAATGTCGATATAGCTCACTATACTAATCTTAGATTAGGACTTAACCTTGGAAGGTTTAAAAAGAAGGTAGAGCCTTTATATTGGGTTAACCCGATGGAGACTGTATTCAATGATCTTGCTGAAGTTAAAGCAAGACCACAGTTTGAGTGGGAAGATGAAGATAATGATGGTGTTCTTGACTTGATAGATCAAGAATTAGAAACACCAGAAGGATGTCTTGTAGATACAAAAGGTGTCACTTTAGATAGTGATGGTGACGGAGTAGTTGATTGTAGAGATAAAGAGCCTTACTCACCTCCTGGATATCCAGTTGATGCAGATGGTATAGCACAGATAGATGAAGAAGAAGTGAATATTCTTACAGAACAAGACGTCATCACGATTATAAATAAGAATTGTGATGCTTGCCAGAACGGTGATTATAGTTACCTACCTGGTACTTCAACTGTAGTAACGCCTACGGGTACTGTATTAGGCTCAGGACAAACGAACAGTGATGGAACTACTACAGTTACTGATGAGAATGGAGAAACTATAAATATTGGTAAAATAGGTTCTGGTTCAGTATCTGGTGTTGGTACAACGACAACAACTCCAGGTACGATGGGACGAGTGATTCATACAGGTTGTGGTAACTGGTTCTTGCCGATGATCAACTTTGATCTCGACAAGTATGAACTAAGGCCTGAAGCATATGTAAGCATGCATCAGATAGCAAGTGTGATGAGAAAGTGTCCAGAGTTAGTAGTAACAGCACATGGACATACGGACGTGAGAAGTGCGAACAATTATAACAGAGTTCTTAGTTACAATAGAGCTAAGGAAGCTGTAGACTATATGGTTTCAGTATATGGTATCGATCGAGCAAGATTCAACTTAATGTTCGGTGGAGAAGAAAGCCCACTTATTCCTAATTTAAAGTCTAATCACTATACGACGGCCTTAGAAGAAGAGATGCAGTTTATCAATAGAAGGGTAGAGTTTAGAGTGAGTGAAGGAGCTGATTATAATATGGGTAGACCAGATGGACCTAACGCAGGAGTTAAATCTTATGGTAGCTCAAGACCTGGTTCTAAGTATAATGGAAATAAAAACTCAGGTTACTAATCGTAATTTGAATTTAAAATAAAAGATGCTCAAGTTGGACCTTGAGTAGTTTAGAAAGTGTTTATTTGGAAAAAGAGTCTCAGTGATATTCACTGAGACTCTTTTGTTTTTGTGAACTTGACGTTTTTGGAAAGCAAAGGTTTTTAAAATTAGAAATTGAATATTTAAGCCTCGGCTGATTTCATTTTTTTGACAAGAGCTTTGAGTTTCATCATACAATCGATAGGAGTCATTGTATTGATGTCTATATTTTTCAGATCCTTAGCTATGGCTTGACTGATTGGGTCTGGTGCGAACATCAACAGTTGGCCTTCATTTTTGAACTCGTCTAATTCTTCTAATTTCTGTGCTTTCTTGGTATTGCTTACGACAGACTTCTCTTGAAGTGATTTGAGTATATGGTTCGCTCTTGATACAATCTCTTTTGGCAACCCTGACATCTGAGCGACTTGAATACCGAAGCTCTGGTTGCTACTGCCTGCGATAAGTTTTCTTAAGAAGATAATCTTGTCCCCCATCTCTTTAGTCGCCACATTATAATTATGAATTCGATCATATTTATCTGCCAGCTGACTTAGCTCATGATAGTGAGTAGCAAATAACGTCTTAGGGCGATATTCTGATTGGTGGAGATATTCTACGATAGACCATGCTATGGAGATACCATCATAGGTACTCGTTCCCCGTCCGATCTCATCTAATAAGATAAGACTTCTACTGGATAGATTATTCATGATAGATGAAGTCTCGATCATCTCTACCATAAAAGTTGATTCTCCACTAGAGATGTTATCCGACGCTCCTACTCTTGTAAAGATTCGATCGACGATACCGATCTGAGCCTCTTTAGCGGGCACGTAGCAGCCGATCTGAGCCATTAAGCATATAAGTGCAGTCTGACGGAGTATTGCGGATTTACCAGACATGTTAGGCCCTGTGATGAGCAACATCTGGTTTTCCTCATTGCCTATACTCAGGTCATTTGGTATGTAAGAGCCACCAGGGGGAAGGTGTGCTTCTATCACAGGATGTCGTCCTTCGTGGATATCTATTTCAAATCCATCAGTTACATTTGGTCGACAGTAGTGTCTCCGTCGCGCAAGCTTTGCAAAGGAATTAAGACAATCGATCTCTGATATGATCAGTGCATTCTT
>CALHUZ010000489.1 GCA_938039305.1 uncultured Saprospiraceae bacterium | reverse complement strand
TCTGCAAGTAGTAACATCCAGTTGATCTGTACATAAGCAACATCATCTTTCATCATGCCCCATCTCACCACTCCAGAATTATAAATAGAAGTGGAGTCAAGATAATAATCAGTCAAATCAGCTTTCAGTTGCTGCCTCATATTGTGTATACTTGGGCCTTTAGGTGTTTCACCGTCTTCTGCACTTGACTCAAGCTTATCCTTTTGTAGTGCTTGGTATTGTTCCATTACTTCTTCGCTTGGCTCGAGGCCTACGTGACCATCTCCTATTTCTTCTAACATGTCATTGAGAATGCCATATAAAGCTACAGGTGTGGTGTTAGCATCAACTTGCGATCTATACTTCTCATAACTTTGACCCCAGTCTATATCTCTTTCATCAAAGTAAGCATACTGCTGATCAAAAGTCTGCCAGACAGATTCAAAATTATGAATTGGGTCTTCACGATCTATTGATGGATCATTAATACACTTAGATGGCAAGTCATCTATTCTTTTAAACTTGTAATGATTAATTCCTTTTCTAACAAGCAAGTCGTTCTCACCAACAGTAAGTACTTCTACAAAGTCTTCTAACAGTTCTTCTTCAAGTAGATCACAGCTGTTAGTGGCATACGTATAAATGGAAGCGCTATCTCCTGTAATTTTTATGTATTGCCCGTAGCCTTCTTGCTCCCAAACACCATCTTTGGCATAAACCTTCTCACTCTTTTGAGACTGGCAGCTGGCCAGAATAATTGTTGCAATGACGAGCATGTATAAATACTTCATAGGATATCGGATTGATTGATACATGTGAAGTTCTTAAAACCTATGGCAGCAAATGAAGCTTATCGACTAATCCAAGGAGAAAGAAGATGTATGTACTTCAGCGCTCAGCTTAACAAGAGATCCAGAACTTAGCTTGATCGAGACTTGTACCGTAAGCGAATGAATAATTCAATTCAACTGGCTCTCCTTTCTTGACCATTACTTCTGCTTCTAACTTACATACAGTCGGTGGCATCAAACTATCCGTCCCCGTAAAATTGCAACCTTCTGCTACTTGGACTGCAGAATGCATATAGATGCAATTACATTTTCCAGAAAGAATAGGTGTAATCTTCATTGAACCTTCGATGTTTGTATCGACCACTTTGTAAAGATCAATGACATTGACAATTTGGCTTAGTGATAGTTGTTCTGGAAGATGTCTTGTAAAGTTGATCGGATAGTGCTTATGTCCTTCTTCAAATGTTGCATGTGATAGTTGGACCACATTAGTAATAAACTCAGGCAAGAGCTTGCCTCTCGGCTTTAAGTACTTTCTGAGATGCTTGAAAATCTGGACTTGATATTCATTCGCACAGTAGATACTCATCAACTCACCAACAATAAAGTCTACTGGTTCTGGCAACTCCACTTTTGTTGCATCGCCAAAGATCACTTGAGCCTTGTCTTCCCAGCCATTTTTAGAAATCTCTTCTGTTATAAAATCTCTGACTTCTGGGTTATTTTCGATGAGGTATGCATATTTAACATCATCCATATAATGCTTTGTCAAGGCTAATGTCCCAACACCTGCTTCACAGATTATCTTTCCAGAGAAATCATATTTGGCGAAAGCCTTATGAAATGCGCCTACTCGCTTTTGATCGGTCTCCATGATTTTGTAGTAGATACTCGGGAAACCAAAGTGTTCTTGGCTAAATGTCTGAGCATTAAGCAAGCTATACTTGAGTTTATCATAATTATCAATCAACTCGGAGAGATATTTGAAATTCATATTTTTAAAATTGTACGAGATAATCACAATTTGTTCAAGCTTGCGATATCTGTTCTAAAATAAAAAAAATATAAACTTACAATTATGCCAATAACAATCTCTATTGGCATCCATCTAATAATACCTCAAGTTGGCTAGCCTCATCAATTCGAAAGCCATTTAAAAAGTCTACCTGAATACCAGCTTTATAAATTAGAGAGCTTGAGTCTGTCATGATTGCTGTTGAAATTATATTTTCAGATGCAGATATCCGTCGTTTTGATCCTGCGGCATAAAGCTCATCATCAGTTTCTGTAGACTTACATGGACAAGAAGCCATACAAAGTTCAAATGTTGCAAAATTGTTGTCATTTGCATCACATCCTCCAAAAATAAAAGTTTTGCAAGTTTGATCTTTCTTGTCATAGTAGTACCTAACAAGATAAGCATGACAAGGACCTCTATGAGGAAGTTGATCACATGGAAGTACACAAGCATTGAGACAAGACACGAGGTTTGGATAGTTGTTAGCATTACCACCGCAACCTCCGTATATAAAAGTCTTGCAAGTGTTAGTGGGAGGATCAAAATAAAAGCGCTCTATAGCTGCATTACAAGGTCCTTTTTCAGGAGGCAGATAACAATCCACCCCACATGATTCTTGGCACTCAGCTTTAGACGCATAACGATTGGCATTGCCTCCAGACCCGCGATACATGAATGAATCGCACGTTCTTGTACTCCTATTATAATACCACCTTTGTTGATTTCTTGGCCCAATTCCCGGATCTACAGGAAGGTAGCACTGAGGTGCACAATGAGTCATACACAATTCATAAGTTGCAAAATTGTTAGCATTGCCACTGCATCCCCCGTATATAAAAGTGAAACAATCTTCACCGTTTGAATCAAAATAGTAACGCGTGATTTCCGCTGCACATGGTCCCCTATCTGGAGGAAGATCACACTGACCATGGAGCGATACGTGTAGACATAAAAATAGCAGTAGAAACAGTGAGTATTTCATATGATTTGTGTTCAGTGATAAAACCAAGCAGATCAGCTCGATTACTTATAATAGATATAACAACAATACTATCTTAAGAAATTATAATTCGCAAGAATGCAGATTAAAATCACTGCCTAAATGGTGTAAAATCACTGTTTCGAGGGAGATAAAACTGCAGTATTTAGGTACAATCGGCAAGAATTTTAAAAGTTTAAATCCAAGCAACAGACTTCGCTTTCTCAAGAGTAGAGACCACTTATTTTGATCTCCTTAGTTTTTGCTACTTCAATTGAAAAACAAGAACTTATATTTACATAAATGAAACTATTCAAACAGCAGGGAAGGATAATCTTAGAATCCGATAACGACTATTATGATCTCTCGGTCCACGAGTGGGATGAACTATATAATAAACCTCAACTCCTACTTTACCTGACTTCCTTTATATCAGAGGCTATTCCCATATCTTTTGAGAGAAGTGATATACAAGCCCCCATACAATCTCAAGAAGTATGGGCCAGCGGTGTCACCTACTTCAGAAGTAAAGAAGGCCGACAAGAAGAATCCAAAGAAGCTGGTGGTGGAGACTTTTATGAAAAAGTGTATCACGCTGACCGACCAGAACTATTCTTTAAGGCAACACCCGCGAGGACAGTTGGGCCTGGAGAGCAAGTGCGAATTCGAAAAGATTCTACTTGGGATGTCCCAGAGCCAGAGCTTACGCTGGCCATTAACAATGAAGGTAAGATCATTGGATACACCATTGGGAATGATATGAGCTCACGAAGTATAGAAGGAGAAAATCCACTTTATCTACCTCAGGCGAAAACTTATGATGGATGTGCTGCTCTGGGGCCTTGTATCTATCTTACCGACGAACCGCTACCATTAGAAACGATGATTCATTTGAAAATTATAAGAGCTGAAGCAGCTATATTTCAAGACACAATATCTGTAGATCAAATCAAAAGAAAATTTGAAGATCTTGTATCATATCTTTTTAGAGAATGTAGCTTCCCTAACGGATGCTACTTGATGACAGGTACAGGTATAGTACCTCCTTCAGACTTTACACTTCAATCTGGTGATCAGATTGAAATAACCATACAACCGATCGGTACATTAAAAAACATAGTAGCATAACTTATGACAAAACTGACAGGAGAGAACTTCGTGGGTATAGAAAGATCAGCAAAAGGATCAGCTACTTTCTTTGCAGAAAACCCGGCTAACAAACATCCGCTTGAACCATTCTTTCACGAAGCAACAAAAGAAGAAATAAATAGAGCAGTAGAAAAAGCGGAGTCCGCTTTTTTACAATTTGGGAAAAGTAGTGGCGAACAGCGTGCAATTCTTTTAGAAACTATAGCAGATGAAATTCTGGCACTCGGCGACACCTTGATAAAACGAGCTTCTGAAGAATCAGGATTGCCTATCGGTCGAATCACTGGGGAAAGAGGGCGGACGATGGGCCAATTAAAATTATTTGCAAGCGTCGCTCGCGAAGGCTCTTGGGTAGATGCCCGCATAGATCGCGCACAGCCAGATCGGACACCCATGCCCAAGGTTGATATACGGAGTATGGAACGCCCTTTAGGACCAGTAGGGATATTTGGCGCAAGTAACTTTCCACTTGCCTTTTCTGTTGCAGGAGGAGATACAGCATCAGCAATAGCTGCAGGATGTAC
>CALHUZ010000488.1 GCA_938039305.1 uncultured Saprospiraceae bacterium | reverse complement strand
TTACGATATTTTAAATACTGATGGCGAAAAGATTGGTGTTGTAACTTCAGGAACAATGTCCCCAAGTCTGGACAAAGGAATAGGTCTTGGATATATAGATGTACCTCATCATAAGAAAGGAACTGACATCCTTATTCAAATCCGAAAAAAGCAATTACCAGCTACTGTAAAGCGGCCGCCATTTGTGGAGGTGTAAATGATCATATGTTTCGAAGTATCTCATCTATGTCCCTACTTAGATTAGGCAGACTTTGAGATTTTGTATTCCAGATTATCTCCAGGTCAATTTTGTAGTAATCATGGACTAAATACAAGACTAATTGACTATCAGCATAATAAATGGGCGTATTACACATCGTGAAACCGTAACCAGAAGAAGACCTTAGCTTTTTAAGCTCCCACGAGCTCCTTCTCCTTCATATCTCTACCAGCAAAGAAATCAGACTCATCACCTTTTGTGACTTTAAGTCCTCCTCTATCTTCTCTAAGTGTTCTTGAGAATAATGAAAGGTTCTTGTCTGTCAAAAACTGCCAAGCCAACTTTCCCCATGAATTATGTGACACGAGAGAATCGTAGTATTCAGGTGCTATCGCTTTTATCTTAGGAAGATTGTTCCAAGGAACGTATGCAAAGTCATGATGCTCGTTATGATAACCTACATTGAACGCTAACTTGTTCAAAGGACCATAATAGCTATATGTCTCTTGAGGCCCTGCAACAAGATAGTGCTCTTGAATCCAACGCCCTCCAAGTGGGTGAAGACCTACAGAGAAAAAGAATGATCCTACTAAGTATACCAATGCCATAGGGCCCATAAACATAAACACAGCTGCATCTACAACTAAGACAGTTGCTAAGTTGATCCAAATCCACTTATTGCTAAATGATATCTCCTTTAATCTTGGTGGCCTTAGAGCTTGGAAGACAGGGAATAGAAGCATCCATGTCGCTTTACCTAAAAAACTATTACCTATTAACTTAGCTTCCCATCTACTTGGGATATCTGCATCGATCTCATAATGTCCCTGAAAAGCATGGTGCTTGAGGTGATATTTGCGGAAAGCGGCACTACTAGGGAAAGCGTTAGGTAGATCACATAGGATACCAGCCAACAGATTGGCCATACGGTTCTTAAAGACCATGTTGTGGGTACATTCATGAATCAACACGAATAAAGCATGATTAGCAAATGCTCCAACAACCCAAGCAATACCAAGCACAAAGTACCAAGCCAAATCTCTTACTAAGAAAGCTATCGCAAATTGCATGGCTACAACACCCAAGATATACCAGATCGTATTAATGTTTCTACCCATCAAATCTTTGATCTGTGGATACTTCTTAATAATCTCCTTAGTTCTCTGGATATGTGGCTCCGCTTCGTGGCTATGATTGTAGTCTGTTGTAAATGGTCCCATAAGGCTTCTTATATTAGCACACAAAATTAAAGAAAACTAAACACACGCTTTTAAGTATCTAGTAAGATAATAACGATTCTTAATAAGCCAGTTCATGAACAATGAGTCTACTATATTCATTTGTAAAGCATTCTGGGCGAATCGGTCTTCCTCTTTACTTTGGTAAACTGGAGATTAATGGCAAAGAAAATGTCCCAATTGGCAAGCCATACATCGTAGCTCCAAATCACCAAAGTGCTTTTTTGGATGCCATCATTATGGGCGTCTACTGTAAGAGGCCCATGCACTTTCTTACAAGATCAGATGTCTTCGGACCGCCTTTTGGCCATATCCTCAGAGGCATGAATATGATGCCTGTCTATCGCTTAAGAGATGGATATGAAAAGTTAAAGAAGAATGAAGAGGTGTTTGCTAAGTGCGATGCACTGCTCAAGCAAGGCATTCCTGTCTTGATATTTCCAGAGGGCAATATGGGTGATGGACACTTCTTAAGACCGCTTACGAAAGGCACGTCCAGGATGGCCATTCAAGCACAAGCATCTATCCAAGATGATGTTATGATATTGCCAGTAGGTATCAACTACTTTCACCATGACAGACCACGATACAAGTGTATCGTTAATTATGGAAAGCCACTTAGAGTAAGAGATTATCTCGATCTCTATAACGAGCATCCAGCAAAAGGATTGATTAAACTGAAAAATGATCTTTCCGAGAACATCAAAGAACTTTTAATCTTGCCTTCTAAAGAAGACTATGAAACAAAAGTTCAAGCACTGAATCAACATCAAGAGCTATACGATTATAAAGAAGTTAAAAAGAGAATCGCAGAAGGAAACTATCAGATAGCCAAATTTAAGACTGGCTTTAAGTGGATTCCAAAACTCTTAAGCATATTTAATCCTTTATCGATTGGCGTAGTTCACTTCATTATGAATCGGATCATTAAAGAACGTCAATTCACTTCTTCTATAAAGTATATTCTTGGATTGATATTATCTGGGATATGGTGGGTTATACTTTTCATATCTGCAACACTTATTTGGAATTGGAAAATTGGAATTGTGGCTACAATAATCTCAATCGTGATGCTCTTCTTAAGATCTGATCTTAAGAAGAGGACTGATGAATTGTAATGGCTGAACTATACTTTTCAATTGCTCGTACTCACGAACATAGAAGTTTTTCTGTCCAAATAGTTCAGGTATGGCTGGATGACTTCAGAAGATACTTCAAGACCTGAAAGCATACACATCAATTTGGGCTTTGTTCCAAATGCATTTTTATTGATCTGATTAGAAAGGTGGTTTAACGTTCCTTCATGTCCATCGATATAATGTATGTGACTTGGGATAAACTTCTTAAAGATGGATTTAAAATATAGAAAGTGTGTACATCCTAATACGACACTTTTATAATCTTGCCAATCGACTGATGCAAAAGATTTGTCTACATACTTAGTTAACTCGGAGCTTTCAAAATCATACTCCTCTGCATACATGACCAAATCCTGCATCGGCAATGCGTCTACCTTGTCTTCAGCATTCAACTCTTTGACTAAGTCTTTATACTTCTTTTCTTTGAGTGTAAGTTCTGTAGCCAAGACGAGTATTTTTCGAGGATCACCTTCAAGCACGGCAGGTTTAACGGCTGGTTCCATACCGATGATAGGTATATCATACTTCTCTCTTAGAGCCGATGCAGCTACACTCGTGGCAGTATTGCAAGCCAGCACGATAGCTTTCAGTGGGAAGCGCATCATCTGCTCTATTGATTCAAGCACACATGACAAGATTTCCTTTTTGCTTCTGTTGCCATATGGTACATTGGCACTATCTGCGAAGTATAAGAAATGTTCATGCGGCATTAGATCCTGAGCTTTTCTAAGCACTGTGATTCCTCCAACACCTGAATCAAAAAACCCTATATAGCTAACTGCCTTTTCTATCATCACGGCTATTAAACGGTCTATAAATTAATATTATTCTTACCATTGCACATGATTAATGCTTATCTTAGAATCTATGATAATTGGTAAAATATTTACCAAGACACCACGGCCCTGTTAAAGCACATC
>CALHUZ010000487.1 GCA_938039305.1 uncultured Saprospiraceae bacterium | reverse complement strand
CTATTTGTAGCAAAGAGCTATGCAGATGCAATAGCTGTAGGTGAGGCATTCATTGCAGTTAAGCCTGATGTTGCAGAAGTACATTATTATGTATCACGTTCATACGCAGAAACAGCAAATGCAGAGAAGGCTGTAGAACATGGAGAAAAAGCGGTCTCTTTGGCAGCAGCTCCAGAGGATAAATACTTCTATGCTTTGGCATCTCAGCTAGAAGCGTTAGGCAAGAAAGCAGAAGCAGTAACAGCTTACCAAAAGATAACAGGCGAGAAGTACAAAAAGCAAGCAGACTATAAGATCAGCCAACTCAAAGGCTAATCAATTAGTTACGATATATAAAAAGGGCGATGTGTTAACACATTGCCCTTTTTATTTTAAATTTTTGAAAGCTCCTTTTTAAGGTAGTCTATAGCATGAACTTCTATACTATCTTGGCCTCTAAGCTCACATAGATACCATGATATCCAATCGCCCAAATGAACGAAGTACATCATTCGTTCGACCATATCTCCTCCTTTTGAATAAAGATTGATGATGTTAGGAGTACACTTTTTAATGATCTTTTGGTTGATGTCCATTCTAACACTATTGCGCTTGAAGTCATCTTTGTTGCGTAGAAAAAGTGCAACAAACTGTTTGTCCTTATCTTTCCAACCAACAAGTTCGTTATGATTCATCTCTGGTATCACGTTATGCCAGCATAGCGCTTTGGAGTTCTCATTTATCTGTTGCTTCAATCTTAGCGCTACAGGTTCTGTTCTACTCTCTGAATATATAACAGGGATTTTGTTGTGTAGTTTTTTAGCAACTTTCTTTGCTTCGCGCTTGATTGCTGCTTTTTCTTTGTCCAATAGTTTTATAGACTTGTTTATCGACTTCAGCGACTTATCAGAAATTATCTCAAGTTCTGTTAATACCGCTAACTGTCCAACTACAGAATATCCGAGGCAAGCTCTTGGTGAAGGCCAATTGCCTGGTACTTCAACGTAGTCATATCCTTTGCGCTTCGCTGCTGCAATCAACTTACCTCCAGAAGATATAACAACAATCTTCGCTCCCGTTTTCTCCATTTTTTTAAATGAAGCAATAGTCTCTTCCGTATTGCCAGAATAGCTTGATACTATCGCAAGCGTATTACCATCAACATATGATGGGATATCATATCCTTTTCCGACCAAGTATGGCACTTTACACTCTTTGCGAATTATTGCTGCAACAAAATCAGCACCAATACCAGACCCTCCAATACCAGCAACATAGATCTTATTGATCTTCTTCTTGTGCTTTTTAATCTTTATGCCTTTTCCAATTTCTAAGGCTTCTGCTAGCTGCTCTGTATAGCGCGAGATTAATTTATCCATCTTATTTAATTTAACTTTATTTGATAACGACCGGGCAAAGATAACACCTCATGTCAACTCACAACGATCTTGGTAAAAAAGGAGAAGAAACAGCATGTTCTTTTCTAAAGGAAAAAGGGTATTCCATTATTGCCCAAAACTGGAGATATAGTCGCGCCGAAATAGATATTATTGCCAGTCATAATGATGTCCTAATCTTTGTCGAAGTAAAAACAAGGTCTTATGATTACTACGGCCCTCCTGAAGATTTTGTGACCGACAAAAAGCGTAAACTTATGTCAACAGCTGCATCTGCATATATGCAGAAATACGATCACCAGTGGGAGATCCGCTTTGACATTATATCAATACTCACCAACGGTAATAAGGCTTATAAAATTCAGCATTTTGAAGATGCTTTCTTTCTAGGGCTATAAATCAATTAGCGCATATATTGATATATCAACATGTGTTTGTTCTTGTGTCAACACATTATATATCAATTAGTTATAATGTTTTGCTCAAAGAGTGCTTATAACTCAGTTGATATATCAACAAATTGTCTAATGCGTTTCTTGCTTTAGGAGCGCACTTTGTAAGGTGTCCTCCCATCTGCTATACACTTCATCATAAGCATCTTGGTTTTCGCTGGTTGGCTCAATTTTTTTCAATAATTCTAAGCCCTCAAAAGCAGAACTTTGGTCATAGTATCCACAACCAATACCAGCACCTCTTGCAGCTCCCTGAGCACCATCTGTATCATATAGTTCTATAGTGGCTTGAGTTAGATTAGCCACCGCATTCTGAAATAAATCACTTAAGAAAAGGTTAGCCTTACCTGCTCTTATCACGGATGCTCCGACACCTATTTTTTGCATGATATCTGTGCCAAATTTTAATGAGCAAGCAATGCCTTCTTGAATTGCTCTGAAGACATGACCCTTATCATGAACGTTAAACTGCAGCCCATGAAGCTGTGCTCCAATGTTCCTATTTTCTAATATTCTTTCTGCCCCATTACCGAAAGGCAACATTATAATTCCTCCTGCACCAATAGGTGTCTTTTCTGCCAATTCATTCATTCGGACATAGCTCATGTCACCCATGTTTTTTCTTGCCCAAGCATTCAGTATACCCGTTCCATTGATACAGAGCAAGATGCCTATTCTTCGAAGATCCTTTGTGTGATTAACATGAGCGAATGCATTCACTCTTGAAGCAGGATCATTGTCTAACCGATCATTCACTCCATATATTACCCCTGAGGTTCCAGCGGTTGCTGCTAACTCTCCTGGTTCTAATACATTAAGTGATAAGGCATTATTTGGTTGATCCCCTGCCCTATATGATATCTTAGTTCCTTGGGTCAAGCCAAGTTCTCGTGCAGCACTTGTGGAGAGTTCACTCTGAATACCAAATGTAGGAACCACCTCTGGAATGAGATCGATAGAGAATCCATAATGAGACATCACCTTTTCGGACAAACCATTTGATTTAAAATCAAAAAAGATGCCTTCTGAAAGACCTGAGAATGTAGTCTGTGGCTCTCCAGATAATTTCATGGCAATATAATCACCTGGGAGCATGGCCTTATATATCTTCTTATATATATCTGGTTCGTTTTGAGCCACCCAAGCTAACTTGGATGCAGTGAAATTTCCTGGCGAGTTGAGAAGAGAGCCGCTGCAGTAATCCTTTCCTATATTTTGATATGCCTGTTCTCCGATTTCTACCGCTCTGCTATCACACCAGATTATTGATGGTCTCAGAACCTCAAGGTTCTTATCGACAACCACAAGTCCATGCATTTGATAAGAAATACCGATTGACTTTATATCTTCTGGGACTACACCTGACTTAACAAGGATTTCTTGAGTTACCATCTTTATACTAGACCACCAATCTTCAGGATTTTGCTCAGCCCAGCCGGGTTGTACAGCGATCATGGCCATTTCAGACTTTGGGTGTTGAGCCGAAGAAACAACCTTGTTAGAAGGTCCATCAAGAAGAGTCGCTTTGACAGATGAGCTGCCAATATCATATCCTAAAAAGTACATGTAGAGGTGTTACTTATTAAATAAGGAAGATAGTAAATCATTGGCGCCGACGAAGCGCGAGATCAGAAATGTCACAAAACTAACCTCAGGAAAGATATCCGGGCTTACTTAAAGAAAACCCCTTTATATGCGTCATATCCTGGTTTAACCCCTAGGTGCATCAACGTGCGCTTGTAGTCATATGAACGGCTGTCGATGACATAAACTTTAGATGCCACTGCTTCACTGAATTCTGGATGCTCGTTCTTCCAAGAATTGGCGATGGTCCAAGCAGCTCCATCGATGGATTTTTTCCACTTAGTTCTTACTTCAAGTTCTATATAAATGATGCCGTGCTCATATCTCAATAACTTAGAAGAAAGACCCTTTCCTACTCGGAAAAACATGTCTGTCTTAATAAAATGCTTTCGGTTTATATCCTCGATGTTCATGCCTTCCAAAAGACATAAACTGTGCCAGTAGGATCTTCACATTTTCATTAGTTTTAATATGAAGAAGAAAAGATCAAGATTTGCCCACATTTGTAAGCTTAACTGTCGTCTGTTGTATCTTTTCTCTCTGACCTTCTATCTCAGCCTTCTTTTCTTCTTGGCTTTTTAGGTTGTCCTCTATCTCCTTTTCCTTCTTAATGATTAGCTCTTTGGCTTTTTCTATGTCTTTATGAAGGTTCTGGTTTTTCTTTTGAAGCTTCTTCATATCCTTCTCAAGACTTGACAGTTGTTTATCTTCTCCCTTTATTTCTTCTCTTATTGAAGAACGTTCTGCTTCATAGGCGTATTCTTGTAAAAAAGAGCCAGCACCTCTTATAGCTTCTCCGTCCGAGGAAGAGGTAAGAAAGTCATCTCCTGACTTAAACCAAAAAGAACCTTTGGTTATGTCCTTATGCTGATTGAAACGAGCAACAATCGTTAATGACCCAGATGTGATAGAAGATACTCTCACATCAAAAAGAACGTGTTCTTTGTTTTTTCTATCCCAATCTACCTTCCCATAGGATTTCACGTAATCCTTCCAAAGTTTCTCTGCAGTCTTTTTATCAACTGGTAAGTCAACCTCGAGGCCGCTTCTTTCTCCAACGCTGAGATTCATGTCTTTCTCAACAACTTGTCCTGTTAGGTAAAAAGCTGAAAGAGTCAGTATAGTTATGAGTATCAGTCTTATCATTTTGATGTCTTTTGTTTTTCGATAATGAATCTACAAGTTTATGACGTCTTTTCACAGTTATGATATCGTTATCAATCACATAATTTAGTCTTAATATATATGAGGTTTATCTATTAATGCGGTCGTCTTATTACGATATTTGTGTATTCTCGTAGAGCAATAACAATCACTTATGAATATACTATCGGTGCGTAACGTCGTCAAGCGTTACGAAAAGCATACTGCTGTCAACGATGTTAGTTTCAATATTCCTAAAGGAAAGATCTTTGGAATGTTGGGACCAAATGGGGCAGGAAAGACTTCTCTTATCAGAATGATTACTTCCATAACGAAGGCTGATCAAGGAGAAATTCTCATAGATGGCGAACCTCTCAATGCTCTACACCCTATGCAAATAGGTTATTTGCCAGAAGAAAGAGGTTTATATAAGAAGATGAAGGTTGGTGAGCAGCTTTTGTATCTCGCAAGACTTAAAGGCCTTTCTCAAAAAGATGCACGACAAAAACTAAATCACTGGCTAGAGAAGTTCCAAATCACAGACTGGTGGAATAAGAAAGTGGGAGAGCTATCTAAGGGTATGCAACAGAAGGTTCAGTTTATCGCTTGTGTAGTACACGATCCCAAACTCATGATTCTTGATGAGCCTTTTTCTGGTCTTGATCCCATAAATACCAACTTAATCAAAGACGAGATTTATGAAATGAATGCAAAAGGAAAAAGCATCATTTTCTCTACACACCGTATGGAACAGGTAGAACAGATCTGTGAGGAGATAGTCCTTATGAACCAAGGAAGCGTCATCCTCGAGGGAAATGTAAAATCTATAAAAAATGATTTCAGAGAAGACAAGTTTGAATTAGAATTTGACGGTCACTTTCCAAAAGACATGCTTGGTGAAAGTTTTCAACTTCTTAAAGATGATGAAACCTCGTGCTTGATTCAAGCTAATGAAGGCCATGATTCTAATGAACTTTTAAAAGGCTTAATGGATAGAAACATTAAGATCAATTCGTTCAAGGAGGTCTTACCATCCTTGAATGACATTTTTATCAAAAAAGTAGGAGAAAGCAATGAGTAAAGTCAACTTAATCATAGGCAGAGAATATTGGACAAGAGTAAAAACAAAAACTTTTTTACTCACTACTTTTTTAGCACCTATAGGAATCGCTCTTTTTTATGCGGTCCTCATTTTCTTAATGACAAGAGGTTCAGACAAAACCAAAAGTATCGCCATCATAGATAATGCTGGTCTTACAGAAAATATTGAATTAAAGAAAAACAACTTAGTCTTTGATCTCTCTAATCAATCTTTAGAAGAGCTAAAAGAAAAGTATAAAGCTGGTCAAGTAGATGGTATTATTGAATTACCTCCTCTTGATAGTACACAAGCAAAATATGATATCATCTATCATGCTGATAAGACATTAGCAATTGATGAGACCTCAACTATTGAAAGAATGTTTAGAAAGCCCATCCGTAATTTTAAAATGGAGGCTTTTGGTTTTGAGCAATCTCAATTAGACAAAGTTGAAACTGATATTGGGATAAGCCCGCAAACAATAAACGATACAGAAAAGGAACTTTCCTCAATAACCAACCTTGTCTCTTCTGGACTTGGAATGGCTGTTGGCATGTTGCTTTTTCTTGTAATTATGATTTTCGGCACCCAAGTAATGCGAGGAGTTAATGAAGAAAAATTAAATAGAATTGTTGAAGTTTTAATCTCTTCTGTTAAGCCTATCGAGTTAATGCTTGGGAAAGTAATCGGCATTGGGTTAGTTGGACTTACGCAATTCGCTATTTGGGGTATACTTGGTCTCATACTAAGCGTAGGAGCGATGGCTTTCTTTGGTTACGATGCAGGCATAGGAGATATGGCCTCTAATGAAATGGCGGCAGACGCTATGGCAAACCCAGAGTTGCAATCAAAAATGTCCAATGTTTTAAAAGAACTGATGTCTATTAACTGGGCTATAATTTTGCCTTTGTACTTAGTATATTTTCTTTTAGGGTATGTGATGTATGCATCCATTTTTGCAGCAGTTGGTGCTGCTGCCGGAGATGATGTCAATGAAGCGCAGTCGTTAACAACAGTTGTTATGGTGCCTTTGGCTGCAGCTTTCTATATTGCTATCTCTGCAGCACAATCTCCAGATAGTACTTTAGCCGTTTGGGCTTCCATAATTCCATTTACTGCACCTGTCGTTATGCCAGTGAGATTAGCATCTGGTCCACCTGCTTGGCAGATCATTTTATCTGTCGTGCTATGTGTGCTTTTTGTACTCTTTTTGGTTTGGCTTGCAGCGCGTATTTATAGAGTGGGAATCATGATGTATGGTAAAAAAGCAAGCTTTAAAGAAATTGGAAAGTGGATACTCTACAAAGATTAATACTATAAAAACTTTCTAATCTTACAAGTGATGACAGCGATGTCATCTGGATATTCTTCTTCACCACGATATCTATCAATGGCCAGCAAAAGCTGGTCATTGAAGTCTTTTGCAGATTTTGACCCATGAGTCATAGCAAAATCCTCTATGCCTTTGTCTTCAAAAAGATTTCCTTCTTCATCTCGAAGATCTGCAAGCCCATCCGTAAAGCTCATGATCAAGGCACCCTCTTCCAGAGGAACGATTTCTTCTTGTATCTCAGGAAGTTTTTCAAATGCACCGATGACTGTGCATCCGCTTGATAATCTTCTGATTTTTCCAGATTGATACAGCACTGGTGGATAATGACCAGCATTGACATATTTTAAGGTTCTCTGAGTAAGATCTACTTCTCCTACAAAGAAGGTGATAAACTTATCACTCTTCGTCACTCGATGTACTGTTTGATTCAAAGCAAAAATGAATGTTTCTAAGTCTCTATATTGATAGACTAGACTTTGTATCATGGCTTGAAAATTTGCCATAAGCAGTGCAGCAGCGACACCCTTTCCAGAAATATCTGCTATGCAAAAGATAAAACGTCCTCTGTCAAAGTCTATAAAATCCAAATAGTCTCCACCGATATTAAAGTGTGGTTTATAAATGGAAGAAAGTTCATAGTGTTCCGTAACGGGCAATTCATCAGGGATGAGCATCTTCTGAACATTGCTCGCAAGCTCTATTTCTTTTTTTAATCTTTCTTGAACTATCTGTCTTTTAAACAAACGCTTGTTCTCGATCGCAACTGCTATAATATTAGTTATTGTAGTGATGAACTGTATCTTATTATAGAGATCGTCTTTACTCTTTATTCCACCTATCAAAGAATATGCTATTGGTTTTTCTTTATGAAAAACGGGAATCACTATATCATAAGATTGGAGAATCTCGGGATCACTTTCTTTTACAGTATGCAGCCTTTTATAAAGCCTAAGCTCATCTATTAATGTCTGAGTAGAGACTTCATCTGTGAGTATATTAATATGAGTGGCACAATCCCAACTGTCTTCGCTCTTTTCTTCTGATGGTATGAATAAGCCCATCTTCGTAATGCCTAACTCCCAGCTTAAGAAAGATCGATACATATTAAATAAACCATCAGCTGGTACATTGTCGTTGATCGCTTGTGTGATAGTAAGTAGGCTTTTTATCTGTAGCTCTTTCAGGCTCAGATCTTTCTCCAACTTTTCTAATAGATCTAACTCGCGACTCATGCCTTAACTGACTTTATATCAAAGATGTCTCTTAAGCCTGTTCCGAGTAGATTAAAACACAAAACCAACATCATGATAGTTATAATAGGAAAGAA
Source organism: uncultured Saprospiraceae bacterium (assembly GCA_938039305.1). Classification (GTDB taxonomy): domain Bacteria; phylum Bacteroidota; class Bacteroidia; order Chitinophagales; family Saprospiraceae; genus JAJRXG01. The sequence goes on along the minus strand of CALHUZ010000487.1, from coordinate 3,859 downwards.
GGCAAGATACACAAAACCCCCTGTCGCATAAGCATAGCTTTCTTGAAGCATATTGCCAAGAGAAGGTGTTGGTGGTTGTATGCCCAAACCCAAATAGCTTAATCCGGCCTCTACAAGAATTGCTGTTGCAAAATTAGCTGCTGCCATCACCAGTATGGATCCTATGATATTGGGAAGTATATGCTTAACAATGATTCGTGTATCGTTAAAGCCCATCACTTTTGATGCTTTTACATACAGATCATTCTTGACCTGCATAACTTGTCCTCTAACTATTCTCGCAACATCAACCCACATCGTTAATCCTACAGCCAAGACAATAACCAGAAAGCCTTTGCCTAAAGCGATGATTATCGCGAAAGCCATCAACAAAGTTGGAATAGACCAGCTTGTATTTATGATGAGCATAATAAAGTTATCAACTTTTCCTCCATAGTATCCACCAAGACTACCTAATAAAATACCAATCGTGATAGATACTAAAACTGACAGCAGTCCTACGACAAGCGAAATCCTTAACCCAAGTATTAATCGACTAAAAACATCCCGTCCATACTTATCTGTTCCAAAGAAAAAACGTCGGGTTTCTTGTTTTAATACAATTTTGGATTCGTGATACTGGGTTATACCATCATATTGAGTTGTTACTGTTTCTTCTCCAAGATCAATTGTGCTATACGGTATAAGTGTATGCACGTCTCGTTGTCCATTAATAAGTCTTTCTATAACACTTCGATTTTTAGTTGTTCGGATATTTTTTTCCTTTACCAGAAATGACTGTGTATAGCCTGGTCCTTGAAGAGAAATCTGTGGCGTCTGTCTATTAGCATTTTCTGTATTGTCTGGAATTATAATGTATGCAAACAACGCTATTAAAGTCACCAACAGTAATATGGCCGTACATACAGCAACCATTTTATTTTGTTTTATGATAGTAGTTAAAGGTTGTTTTGTATTGTTTTCCATATTACTTGGACAAAAAGTATTGGTGGAATTTATTTAGAATCATTACCGGCCAATTTTGGGTTTTGTATATGTCTTGTGCTATCTCGTTTGGTCTTCTTTTCTAAATTTTCCTTGAGAGACTTTGTCAGGTCAATCTCTAATTGATTTGCCAAACAGCTTACCACGAATATGACATCACTCATCTCATCAGCTAAACGTTTCTTAATCTCTTGTTTAGGAATTTCTTGTTTAAAAGATTGCTCTCCATAAGCTCTTGCTACTAGCCTTGATAACTCCCCTACTTCTTCGTTTAGTAAAAGTGTATTTGTCATAACATCAAAATATCTAACTCCATACTCTTTAATCCATGAGTCCACCTTGGACTGCCATTCTGATATTTCCATTATTCTTTATTTTTAGAATCCATTATGATAGTCACTGGTCCATCGTTTACCAACGCCACCTTCATGTCTGCGCCAAACTTACCAGTCTGAACAGGGACAGACATCTTCTTTAGTTCTTCTATAAAGTCATTATATAACTCTGTCGCTTGATCAGGTTTTGCAGCCTTTATAAAAGAAGGTCTATTCCCTTTTTTTGTCGATGCATGCAATGTGAACTGAGAAATAAGTAAAATTGACCCATCAACTTCTTTAATACTCTTGTTCATTTTTTGTGCCTCATCACTAAAGACTCTTAACCCTACTATTTTCTTTATTAGCCAATAAATATCATCAATAGTGTCTTCTTGTTCTATCCCTAATAAGATCATAAACCCAAGCCCTATCTCTTCTGAAATACTCTCGTCTATCGTAACTTTAGCTTCAGAAACTCTTTGTACAACCACTCTCATATGCCTATGGTATTACTAACATTTTCAAATTACTAATGTATAATAGATTGATGCTCTTTGTTCTTCCATCTACTAATTGTTCTAGTTCTTTCAACATAACTCGACAATCAAAACTCGCATTTAAGTTGGCAATGCAGGATGTGGTTCATATTTGTTCATTATGGCACACTTTGTCACAAGTTATTAATGAAGCTAACATTAAAAGTTTTAAACCTGAATTGTTGATAACGTGTTAACCTAACAGTAAACATTTACAAAGGACAAGAACTACTTTGTTATAGAGCAGTTATTCACTCAGTAAAGAAGAGAACACGTGGAAAAAATATTCTTGCTTTATTTTATACACATCCTAACGACCCTAATAATAGTTACTATTTAAATATTAATTCATAATTAATAAAAAGAGAGCTCAAGGAAAGAGAAGGTTTTCTTTTCTCAAAGTCAGCGTACATTTGTCGAAATGAAACTCGAAAAAATAAATCAATTTCCGATACGTCCAATTGTTGTAGGATGGTTAGCAATTGGATTGTTTATGGTTTACGCTCAGATTGTGATTGGTGGAATCACGAGGCTAACGGGATCCGGTCTTTCGATAACAAAGTGGGAAATCGTTACTGGGACTTTGCCGCCGAGTTCTGAAGAATCTTGGCAGCAAGAATTTGAAAAATACAAAGAGACTCCACAATACAAAAAGATAAATGTTGGAATGGAATTAGGTTCTGTCTTTACGGCTGGAACCTTTAAGTTCATATATTTCTGGGAATACTTACATCGATTGTGGGCTCGAAGTATGGGTTTTATCTTTTTATTCCCCTTTATCTTTTTTTACTTCAAAAAGTGGATTCCTCCGTCGCTGGCTAAAAGATTAGGTGTTGTTGTTGGGTTAGCAGCTTTAGCAGCTACATTTGGTTGGATCATGGTTGCAAGTGGGTTAATAAATAGACCATGGGTTAATGCATACAAATTATCTATCCATTTATGCATTGGAATAAGTGTATTCGTAGCTCTGTGGTGGGCTTTTGTGAGATATATTCATCCTAACAGAGTTGTTAAGAAGTTGAATTATAACAGGTACCTGATGATCATGATGATTCTAGTGGTTATACAGATATTCTTGGGTGGGGTGATGAGTGGTACTAAAGCCGCATTATTTGTTAATACATGGCCAGATCTTAATGGTGAATTATTACCTGATCAATTATTAGATAGTGTGAACTGGTCTGTGGATAACTTCAATAACTATGAGAAAACAGGCTTTTTAGTAACCTTGATTCAGTTTCTACATAGAGGTTTTGCTTATCTCATTCTGGGTTATGCAGTTTTTATATTGATCAAGGCCCGATCTTTTTGGGAAGCTGATTGTATCAAAGAGAGACTTACATTTTACGTATTCTTTGGTCTGGTGTTAGTACAGTCTTTTATAGGAATTATGACATTAATTAAGAGCATAGGAATCATACCAGTGTACCTGGGAGTACTGCATCAAGGGGTAGCAGTAATGGTTCTTTCTGCTTATACGTTGCACCTATTCTATAGTCGATGGTCATTAAGTTATGACAAATGATTGCTCATCTTGTGCATTAGCTGATGTAAGAGCGTACTTTTGCAGCTTATTAGAGTAGAACCAAGTCTTTGGAAGAGCTTAAAGAGAAGGATGGATTTCGTTACATAGAGACAACACCTGGGGCACCTGTGCTCCTTTTGCTGCATGGTTTATTCGGAGCGCTAAGTAATTTTAGACAGTTAATATCAAGCTTTGCTCCAACTTATAATGTTGTGGTTCCCATGCTTCCTATTTACGAATTAGAGATAAAAGAGACTGGACTTGAGGGGTTATTATCTTTTACGGAAGAGTTTGTGAATCATCAAGAATATCAAGACATCAATATCTTAGGAAATTCTCTTGGTGGTCATATAGCACAACTTTTCGCTTTGGCTCACAAGGAGAAAGTTAGAACTATGACACTCACTGGAAGTAGTGGTCTATTCGAGAGTGGAATGGGTGATGGTTATCCTAGAAGAGGGGACAAGAAATACATAGCTCGAAAGGTAGCAGAGACT
>CALHUZ010000486.1 GCA_938039305.1 uncultured Saprospiraceae bacterium | reverse complement strand
AGTGCAGATGCTTGATTTGGAGTATGCAACTATTAACAATAGAACAGAAGACTATGTGCATGGAGAGCTTTTTCCTACGATGGACTTAACTGCGATTCCTGATAACCCAAGAGGTATAAGAAGTAAGTCTATTGAAAAGCGATGCAAAGGAAAAGGAGAGTGGAATAAATATGTCATTGTGGCTGTCGACGGAACAGTTAAGCTTTCTGTTAATGGGAAGTTTGTAAATGGACTTCGCAACTCGGGTCGAAAAAGAGGCTATCTATGCCTTGAATCTGAAGGTGCAGAAATTCATTTTAGGAATATGAGGATTATGGAGTTGCCCAGAGGTGTGATCAGTGAAGATGAGATCGCGCCTGTGTTGGATTAAAAACTGAGGTGCAGCGCACCGTCAATCTTTATAGATAAATCATTAATACATAAGCTGAGGTACAGAGTACCGGTCTATATGTTAATCAAGAAAGGTGCTTTTCTGCAATAAAATTGAACGAATCCCTAAGCGGCCAAATAGGTACCCGATGATTCTGTTATTGCATGCCTTACAACGCATTAAAAGTCACGACAGCTTAGCAATATAATCCTTGAGAATATGTTAACCCTTAAAAAAAGCATGAAGAGCTATTTGTTAATTATCATCTCTCTTTTAACCTTGATGGCCTGTGGTGACGATGATGAATCAAGCCTTATTGCAAATAGCCAAGTTATTGAAAGCCAGTTGATGAACAATTATACGCAATTACCTGAACAGGCCATCTCTAAGGATTTAGATAATGGGGTTTATGCTCAATATGCCATGCCAACTGAAAAATATGGCCACGGGATTCTGGGAGATAAAATTGAAGCTGAGCAATTGGTTGTAGTTGTTGATGGTGTATTCTATGAATTTACGTTGCAAGATGATTATGTCTTTGAAGATATTCGACCTCGTTTATATGATGTAGATGGTGATAGTGAATTAGAATTTGTGACGATAAGAACCCATGTCTCTAAAGGAGCTGGTATTGTAATTTATAAGATAGTTGATGAACAGTTGTCTGAATATGCATATGTCCCAGAAATAGGAAGGTCAAACCGTTGGTTAAATATTGTTGCAATTGATGATCTTGACAATGACGGAACCGTTGAGGTGGCTTGGATTCAAACACCTCATATTGGTGGTATTTTGAAAGTAGCACGCATGAATGAAGGAGAGCTTAATGTTTTGGCGGAAAAATCACAATATAGTAACCACGCAATTGGAGAACGAAACTTGTGCCTATCAGTCTTAACTGAACAATCAAATGAAAAGATAATTTATGTTCCAAATCAAGACAGAAGCAAAATAGTTGGATTCACCTTTGCAAATAATGACTTAAGCATTATTGAAGAGGTTGCTCAACCAGTTGATTTTTCAAAAACACTAAAAAATCAATATGATTTTAGCAATCAAATAGAGGATGTAATCAACTGCATAAGTGATAATTGATCGGCCGGTGCGATGCACCTCAAATGTCCTGATTAATCAGTGCTATAGATTTATCGTTGCGCTGTATCTTTCGTGAAATTATTCTGTCAAGCTAAACCCCACTTATTCACATAGGTGAATGGAAATCGCTTGCGTTCATCTCATCTTTGAATCATCAATTAACAATGAAATTAATTACGATGATTTACTTAGCAGACAAGTTTAGAAACGAAAGCCTTAGAATTCGAGGAATAAGGACATCAAGCAACTTAGGTTTATTCACGAGAAAAGTAGCTCTCGCTGGGATTCTTCTTATAGGCTTTATAGGCACGTCTCATGCCCAGAATGAGGGAAGGAAAAGCTTCAAGGAGCTAATCTATGTAGAGGCAGATCCATTCGCATATATTAACAAAGGTTACTCAGTGCACCTTGGCTATGAGAACTGGGGTATGCGCTTTGATTTGACGAAAGTGAAGGTTGATTTTCCAGAAGCTTTTGAAGAAGCTTTCTACAATACAAGAGCATTTGATATAGCAACTAATATCACTGGTGTGAAAGTTGATTACATCGGCAATCGGGATAATTGGACCAAGGGTGCATTTGTAGGATTAGATATGAATTATCAAAAGCTAAACTTCTCACATCGAGAATCATTAGAGAGCAAAGATCTTAGTGCTTTTAATGTAGGAGTTAGAGCAGGGTATAAGATTAAGATCTACAAAGGACTGTATGTGACACCTTGGGCTGCGGTTTGGAAGAATGTGAGTAGTGAGCAGTCATTTCAAGTAAGTGATGATATAATATCTACGAACGGAATAGATTGGATTGCCACTCTTCATTTTGGATATGGGATGAAGTTGTAATTAAGAAAATTTATTCATGTAAAAAATGGCGAAGAAGCTTAAGGCCTCTCCGCCATTTTTTATTAAAGTGCTATCGAAATGAACGAGTATGGTTTAGAATTTCTAAATTAACACAATGAGCGATGAAGTGAAATACGAGGACTGGCCAACAATGGCAAAGATTGGAACAGCCTTATCAAATGAGAAATTCTTTATTAAAGGCCATAAGCTCTCAAGGTAAGTAGGTTGGGTTTTGGTCATTTTAGGATTGTTAGAAGTGGGCTACGACCTTTTTCGTCCAGGTTCATCTGGCAATTATGAGCAGTATTTAGGGAGTTTTGCTTTTATCCTAATAGGAGCGTTCAATGTCTTTTACTCTTACTATCTCAAATGGATAAATGACAATAGTTCTTGGGAAGAGCGATTCGCGAATAGTTCTTCAACGTCTCATAGAATTATAAATGTGCTGATTTCTGTATTGATGATCACCGCTTTGGTAGTATATTTTAAGAGTCTTTGAAGTAACCTGATGAGTAGAAGCCATTTTATTACCCGTAGATATTGCATGATTATGCTACATGCATGACACTTCTTGAATATATTCTAACAAAAGGCTTCGATGGCATAGCGATTGACTTTATAATCCTTGAAGAGACAATGCTCTTCACTTTATATAAGTTAATACTGCATCAAATGAATAAGCTCACTATCATCCTGCTCTTCTTTTGCCAATTCGGCTATGCTCAATCAACTGAACTACTAGAGACAATTGATGAGATTCAATTTGGTCAAGACACAATTGAATCTGTCTTCACATGGGTCGCAGAGAATATCAAATATGATATTAAGAAGCTGGAAA
>CALHUZ010000485.1 GCA_938039305.1 uncultured Saprospiraceae bacterium | reverse complement strand
ACTTGTGACAAAGTCGGCGGTGCATCTGATTTCATTTATTTCAGATATACAGAAGTTGACAATGATGCCTACTACACTTACAATCAGGTGATCAAGATCATAGATGATACAGACCCTATAATTGAAGTAGCAGATACCACTTTTGTAAATATTACAAATGGTGCCGCAGGTAAAGAAGATGATTTTGACGATTGCTTTGGAACTACAGAAATCACAGCTGTTGCTCAAGATCTCTGTGGTGGTTTAGCCTTGGATATTTCAAATGCAGCTTGGTCAATTACATTTATAGATGCAAATGATGCGATTATAAAAACCGAAACTGCATTTGGCGACAGCATAGTTGTTACAACGCCTATTGGTCAAACTGGATCTTCGATGACCGTGGTCTGGCAAGTGACTGATGGCTGTGGCAATGATGCGTCATCAAGAAGTACTGTCATGTTCCGTGATGAGAAACTTCCTACACCGATTTGCATACAAGAACTAAGCACAGCGACCTTAGCGGCAAATGGAATAGCAACTATATGGGCAAGTGACTTTGATAGAGGTAGTTTTGATAATTGTAGTGAAGTAGATCTAATGTTCAGAGATGAATCTGGTTCTTTTACTCAAGCTCTGTCATTTACTTGTGATGACCTGATCAGTGGAGTTAGCAATACTGTAGACATACAATTATATGCTATAGATGCAGCTGGCAACTTTGACTATTGCAATGTATCTCTTCGCATAGACGACAATCAAGATCTATGTCCAGATGTCAATACAGGCAGTGCTATGATCGCCGGAGAAGTGAGAACCGAAGAAGGTGACATGATCGAATTCACAGCAGTGAATCTGAATGAATCAAGGTCATCTATGACAGAAGAATCAGGTACCTATGCTTTTGATCAGAATCCACTAATGGCGTCATATCTTATAGATCCTTTACGCAACGACCTACCAGCGAATGGTGTCAGTGCCCTCGATCTTGTATTGATACAGAGACACATACTCGGATTAACACCACTTGATAGTCCATATAAGATCATAGCAGCAGATGTTAATAATGACTTCAGAATCAGTGCCTTAGACATGATTCACTTAAGAAGATTGATCTTAGGTAGTGACTCAGCATTCATAGCGAACAGTAGTTGGAGGTTTGTGAAAGCTGACTTTGAGTTTGACGATCCAAGCCGTCCTTGGCCTTTTGAAGAAGTGATTGAAATCTCTCGATTAGAAACGAGCAGATTTGAAGAAGACTTTATTGGAGTTAAGATTGGAGATATCAATGGCAGTGTGATAGCTAATGATATACTCAATGGAGGGAATAGAACTCTTTCCAGATTAACACTTTCTACCCCTGATCAGTATGTATTCGCTGGTGATGAGGTTGAGGTTCCTCTTATGATGGAAAACCCAATTGATATTTCAGCTTTGCAGTATTCACTCGATCTATCAGGACTTGAGCTCTTAGGATTCACATCAGGAGTCATCGGTCTCGAAGAAGAACAGGTAGCAAGTTTAGGAACATCAATAGTGACTACAGCTTGGAATGATCTTAATGGAGAGTCCTATCACAACCTGACGAAGAAGGACGTACTTTATACGCTGACCTTTAGAGCTCAGAAGAATGGTAGCTTAAGTGACATGCTTAAACTGACTTCTTCCAAGACTGAAGCCTTAGCTTACAACCACATGAACAAGGAGCATGAGGTACAATTAGAATTCAGTGAAGTAAATCATGAAATGGCGATGGTATTGGCTCAAAACGAACCTAACCCATTTGTCGATAAGACAGTCATCGAATTCTTTATGCCTCTTTCTAATGAAGCGACCATCTCCATCTATGATGTGAATGGCAGACTGCTTTATGAACACATCGAGGTGTATCAGAAAGGTGTGAACGAATTAGTCATATATAGTGATCAAATAGGAGTTGTCTCGGGAGTCCTTCATTACAAATTAGAATCTGGAGGAAGAGCTATATCAAAGAAAATGGTGCTTATTAAATAGCCCTATCTATAGTGAACATATAGATTTCTCAAGGAGGTACTTAAGATTATCTTAGGTGCTTCCTTGTTTTTTAATTTCGTGTATACTACTTTGCTTGCTCATGGCCATAGAACAGAGTACTTCAAATAGACCAAGCATCTTACCTCAGCAGACTGAAAGAATCTCTTTCATAGAGTCGTACGGCAATTACGTCAAGGTTTACTTTGACAGTGGAGAGCATAAAATCATCAGAAGTAGCTTAAAGTCTTTAAGCAATTCTCTGCCAAAGAGTTGGTTCGCTCGCATTCACAATCAACGAATAATAAACCTCAGTAGAATAGAAATAGTCAACCATACAACTCAAGGCATCAGCTTAAAATTAAAGGAGAACGAAGTTGTTTTTATAGTATCACGAACCTACTCCAAAGCATTCGTGGAAGCTTACCAAGCATTTGCTTTAAGTGATATACCATTCGCTAAAAATGATCCAGGCTACTGTTTTTAGCCGCTCAAAATATGGCTCACTCATGTCAATCATCACATATTTACGTCAGTGATCACAAAATCACATCTCTACTAAAAAGAACAACAGATCTTCAGTTTCAAATTGAAGAATCATGGAAATCGTATGTTATGGATGTGGCAGAGGGCAATATGTCGAGAACACGTTAAAAGCTCTGGAAACCTGTCATGATCTCAAACCAGAATGGTGGATTGAATTAGACATCCAGCTAACGAATGATCAAGAGGTCGTTCTGTTTCACGATGAGAATATGAAACAGCTATGCAGTATTGATGGGGCAATCTCTGGATTTACGTTGGAAAAGTTACAGAAAGTTGCAATCGACCAACACGCCATAATGGGTAAGCAGTTATGGCCAGAATCAGATCGCAAGATTCCCAGATTAATTGATGTGCTGGCACAAACGAAACACAAGAAATTGATAATAGATATTTCAACACATGATTACCGAATCATCCCTATATTAAATGACATTCTGAGTCCTTATAGAGAGATAAAAGAATTCATCATTGTCAGTATGTTCGACAGCCATATAAGCGCAGCAAAGAAAGCTATGCCATGGATCAAAGTAGGTGCAGGGGCTTCTGAAGCCAAAGCTTTAGTTTTTAGTAGTAAGCTCTACCTGGGTCGCTTTTTCAAATTGCATTCAGACATGTTGCTGATACCAGTTCACTTAGGCAAGACCAAATTACTATCGCAAAGATTGATTGATCATGTCCACGATAAAGGGAAGAAGATATTCATATGGAAACAAGAAAGACCTAGCGCTACTTGCTTCAATCAGAAGGCCGAGTTATTGAAATTCGAAAAAATGGGAGTAGATGGGATCTTTACTGATCAACCGGAGAAGCTGTTGATGTCTCTGTCTAAACCTTGATTTGTATTGATGAACAGAGCTCACCGATCCATAAGGCTCGAAGATCTCTTTGAGAGGCCGGATCCTCGAGCAAGAAGGCATCGGGGAGCCTTAGCGTAGCCATAGTGCTTACCAGTCACTACGTGCTTGAAGTACCTACTTTAAGGAAACCTGTCTTAATCTTGATATTCTTGATTACTCTGATTAACATGATTAAAACAAATGGCTCTGTAGGGGCCAAAATATGTTAGCCCGATGGTTTCAACCATCGGGTTATAAATTACACTGACATTTTGTTTGGCGTGTGTTTTTGACCAAAAACCATGACTAACAGGTATAGATTTCAAACCGGGTTTACCAATCACTTCGTGCTTAGGAGTCCCTTCCTACTACCTGAATAAGTCTTACCTCAATTGGAAATCAATAACAACATTTCCACATTCCTTAGGATTAGAAGAAGCAGAAAACAAATATTGCAATGCTCCTTTCTCAGCAAGTCCGATAAGATACGTATCACTTGTTGTGCTACCCATCATCGTGTACTTAGAAGATTCTACTTTACCGTCTTTTCCAACACAGATTTTAACGACAACTCTACCCTTCTTTTGAGATGTATCCTTAATCGTTGGTGATCTAAGGACTTTTCTGTTGCCCAAAACTCCTTGGATGTTTTTGTTTTTAGATGAAGAAGATGAAGTACCGGTTTTAACGCCGGATACTTCTTCTTGGTTCTCAGGCCGATTATCTTCAGCTGCAGTTTTTTCTTTAGCTTTCGACAAGAGAGATGAAAATTCAGAGCGCTTCTCAGCCTTCTTCTTCAACCTCTCTGCCTCTGCTTTTTCCATTAAAGCCTGCTCTGGATCAATAGAAGGAATTATTTTTTTAACAATCGATGACTTTTCATCTAAGACCTTTGATGACTCTGCATTGGGTTTTTGGGATGTACGCAGGGTTTTCTTTACATCGGTCTTCTTAGATGAAGTCTTCATCTTCTTTGCCTTCTGGGGGGATGGCGCAGAAGACTTCCGCTTCTTAGCAACTTCATCAGGACGATCAGCTTTCGCTTCAGGCAGGTCTTTACTGCCAAAGTCCACCATTATCACCTGCTCGTACTTTTCCTTCGGAGTGTTCTTTATTGTCGTAAATGACAACCCTAAAAGAAGTAGAAGTAGAATCAAATGTGTCGATACGCTAAAAAAATAATTCTTCATGTGTAGATCATGGTTTTGCTGTGTTAACTGCCGTACGATCAGCTATTAACACATTACGATTAATCATAATGCAAAATGCATGCCATATGAGGTAGATAGAGCTTGAGGTCAGTTCCACGGGATCATCCGATAGAATTATGCGGGTAGAAACTGATAGAAAACAAGGGTTCAGGACCGAACCTATCTAAGTGTTAAAGTCAAATATTTTGGTCATGAGTGATTACTTGATAAGCAATTCCTCTAACCTCTCAAGGCGCTCTATAATTCTAGTATTTTCTTCCCTCAAGACCTGATTCTCATCACCAAGAGCTTTAATAGGAGCAATCGCTACCCCGTCGGCATCTACACTTGATATAGTCGTCTCCCCCTTTCCTAATCCAAATGTATGACAGAAAGCTTGTGCCATAGATCCAATATGTTCAATGTCCTGACCAATGTATTGCCACTCAGAAATGGGTAGGTCTATTATTTTTTCAAGGATATCAGCATTAATCAAGGGTTGCTACATATCTCATGTGAATGGTCGTACTTAATATGTAAGCGATAACTTTCGAGTTTAAAAAACCATGTTTTGAGATCCATTTGTAGCAAAGAATGTAGTAAAGCAGCTTTAGAAAGTGCCGAAATCAGCATTTAAACAGCCACAAGCCGCTGATTGGTATGTTGAACAAGATGCAGATACCCAAGTTCGAATCCCCTTCTGACCAGCCCCGCAGTATTTCTTACATCAAGCTTGTAAAGCAAGTTTCTTCTGTGGGTTTGTACTGTATTTGCAGTGATATAGAGCTTGTCAGCTATATCTTCAGTACGATATTCGTATGCTATCAGTTGAAGGACTTCTTGTTCTCTTGTTGAAATAGGCTGTATGTACATAACTGTGATTTTAGATTACTAAGTTGGGAAGACTAAATCACAGATTTTATTCTATGACGCAGATGTGTCTCGACTTGGCGTGAAATGACACTTTCTTGGCGTAACTTGTATTCTCCGAGTGCCACATTATGAATAGAGTTATCTTGCACATACTAACCTTCAGCATTCTAACGATGTCCTTAAGCACTAGTCTGAAAGCACAAGGGCTTAAGGATTCGATCCGATACTACCTTCAAAATGAGAACAAGTTTAACGATAGCGTCTATGCTGAAAGAATTCTTGAGTTTTCGAATTCCATTTTCTCAGAACTTAATAGTAAAGAGATTGGACTGTTTTATCAAGAGGTTGAATCAGAAGTTAATGCAGTCAACAACATTCTGGCCCGTGCATATCTCATGGAGATCAATTGTGCTTACTTAAGTAACAGTTCATACTTTGAAAAAGCCGAGCAATGCTGTCAGGATTTGATCACACTTGGCAGGAACCATAACCGAAGTGACATAGAGGCATTTGGACTGCATGATCTTAGTTATGTCTATAATCACCTTGGCAATTATGATGGCCAGCTCGATCTTTTATATAAGGTCATTGACATTTGGGAAGAAAGGGACTCTTCTTCAGAATACTTGCGATATGCGGTGAGACAAGCTGGCGAGGCCCACTCCTATTTAGGGCAGTTTGACAGTGCCTTTTACTATATGGACAATGCGCTCGTTCTTGAAAATCAATATGGGGATAGCTCTTCTCTATGCAACGTCTATGAAAAGCTATCACGTATACATTTAGAAAAAGGAGATTATCAAGAATCTATAAATTATGGAGAGAAAGGGCTAAAGATTGCGAAAGCACTAAACATCAAAGTTCGGAAGCAGACTAACTTGATGTATCTTGGATATAGTTCTTTTTATTTGGGTAGATACCAACAAGCCATTGAATACGAATTAGAAGCACTTGACTACTATGAAGGTATGCGCAATAGCAGCTCTGCAAGTGTCTATGTGCGACTTGGTCGCATTTATAATTCTATAGAGGACTTCGATCAAGCATTAAGGTACTTACAAGAGGCCATAGAAATAGAACAAGAAATATCATATGATATAGGCCTTGCAAAGGCAATGGTGGAAAGAGCATACACCTATATAAGAACAGATCGTTACAATGCCGCACTTGATGATATAGAGTTTGCGGAAAAAGTTTTCACTGGAGTAAATGACCAAATAAACCTAGCCAATGTATTTAGACGATGGGGCGACTATTATGGGGCTCAAAACATATGCGATCTCGCACTTGATGTTCAGAACAAAGCTATTAATATTTTAGAAGAAGCTGACAAGAGATCGACTCTTGCAAAATCACATTTAGAAAAAGCAAACATTCTATATAATTGCACCCAAGAAGATATTGCAAAAGAAGAAGCAAATAAGGGATTGAAGCTATTAGAAATCTCAGGTGACAAGAAAGGAATCATGGACGCACATCTTTTCCTTTATAACATTTACAAAAACGAAGACAATTCATCTCAGGGGTTGTATCATCACGAGATGTACACCTCAAAGCTCAAGGAGTTAAATGAAGCTTCAGAACAACAGGCCATAGCGGAGGAAAGAGCTCGTTTCAAAGTGAAGCAAATAGAAGAAGACAGTGCACTGATAGAAGCAAGGAATGACCTTCTTCAGGGAAGAAACACACTCTATGGCACACTTGCTGGTGGATTAGTGATCATTGGTCTCCTACTCTCCTATTTCTTTAATCGATTGAAAAAATATAGCACACAATTAGAAAGTCAGAATTTGAAAATAGAGAGCCAAAACTCTGATCTTGTCAATCTTAACAAAACCAAAGATCGCTTCTTTGGGATCATAGCACATGACTTACGAAGCCCATTAGCCGCCTTCCAAGGGCTTGGTCAGCAAATAAGGCATTATACTCGTCAAGATGAGCCCGAGAAGCTAACTGTCTTAAGCCAACAGATAGAAGAACTATCAGGAAGAGTAAACGAACTATTAGA
>CALHUZ010000484.1 GCA_938039305.1 uncultured Saprospiraceae bacterium | reverse complement strand
TCTGATGACCTAAAGCCATATTTAAAAACTTGGGGCAACAAAGGGTTTGATATTTCTGATCAAGTGAGTCTTTCAGAAAATGGACTTTATAAAAGTAAAAGTGCAGATATGGAGTTTACCGTTTCTCCATCTAAAGGTGGATTTAAGGGTGATACTTATGTACTTATAGACGCCTCAAATAGTTCAGCAACGTATATTTTATCTAAAACTATAAAGGAACACAAAGTTGCCACTTTAGTTGGGCAGAATAGTGGTGGGAATTTAAGAGGTATAAATGGTGGGCAAATGTTTTTTCTCGAGTTGCCTAACTCTAAAGTAGAGATAGATATCCCCCTTTGGGGTGAAGGGCCAGGATTAGGAATGCCAGACAGAGGTGTGGAACCAGATGTACATGTAGAGCTATCAGTTCGAGACTTGGTAGAGGATATTGATACTGAATTAGAAGCCGTTTTATCTTTGATAAAGGATAAATAAAGTAGTCTGAAGGATGTAGACATTCGATGCTTCAACTGTTTTATGAGTGAGATGTAGTCTTGGTTCTTGAGAATACAATGGTATTTCGACTCGGCCAATTTTTCAGACTAGCATTGCTCCCATAATTAAGTACTTTACATTTTGTGAGACTATCGAAATTTTAAACCAATAAAACAGGAAGTATGAATCAAGAGTTGAGATCAAAGTTGAATGAAAGTGGATTGCTTGAACTAACTGTCCATTCTTCTGATATACCAAAGCCAGGAATAGGAGAAGTAGTTGTTCAGATAGAAGCGGCACCTATCAACCCTTCAGATGTAGCTGTGCTATTCGGTATGTCTAATCTGATTACTCCTGATCTCATAGGCACAACAGCTGATCCTAAACCTCTTGTTTATCCTTCAACCTTACTTGGTCATTTTAAAAAGAGAATTGGAAAGTCTCTCCCTGCTGGAAATGAAGGTTCAGGAACAGTGATTGATGCAGGTGAAGGTGCGGAGCACTTAAAAGGTAAAGTTGTGGCTTTATTTGGTGCTAATTGCTTTGCTAAGTATAGATGTATACCTGCTCAAGCGTGTATTGAAATGAATGAAGGTACAACAGCCCTAGATGCAGCTGCGAGTTGTGTTAATCCATATACAGTACTTGCAATGGTAGAGACGATGAAGTTAGAAGGACATTCTGCTATCATCAATACAGCGGCAGCATCTAACTTGGGCCAGATGCTGGTTAAAGTTTGTAAAGCTGATGGAATACCGTTGATCAATATTGTTAGAAGAAAAGAACAGGTTGAACTATTGAAGTCGATTGGAGCAGAGCACATTGTTAACTCAAGTGAAGACAGTTTTAAAGACGACTTGATAAAGATTATCAAAGAGACTGGAGCTACGCTGGCATTCGAATGCATCGGAGGTGGAAGTATGACCAACGATATATTAGATGCTATGGAGAAAGCCATCTTAAGCAGTGACGATGGATATAGCGTCTATGGCTCTACAACTAAAAAGCAAGTTTACATTTACGGCGGACTAAGCCAACAACCTACAGTGTTGAATAGATCATATGGTATGTATTGGAATGTTGGCGGTTGGTTAGTAACACCCATCATACAAAGAGTTGGTCCTGAAGGATTTGCCAAAATGAAAAAGAGAGTAGCAGATGAGATCAAGACTACTTTCAAAAGTGAGTTTCATAAGACGATATCTTTAAGCGAAGCTTGTGAACCTGATAATATAGCAGCCTATGTCAAAGCAGGGAGTGGACTAAAGTACCTTGTTAATCCACAATTATAAAAGAGAAATCTTAAGATTGGTAGACCCATTGTCCTCCAACCATTGTTTTCATAATTGGAATATCTATAATCGTAGTCGGATCGACTTGAGTCGGGTCTGCGCCGAGTACAACGAGGTCAGCAAGTTTACCTGCTTCAAGTGAGCCTTTTTCATGTTCTTCGTAAGAAGCATATGCACCATGGATCGTCCCCACTTTTATAGCTTCTTCAACGGTTATTTTTTGTTTTGGTCCCCATAGTTGACCGTCATATCCGATTCGAGTGACGCTTGATTGAATAGCCATCATGGGTTCGTATGGCCCGGGTGGATAATCAGAAGTTTGTGTTACTTTAATACCTGCATCAAGGAAGCTTCTCAATGCAAACATATTATTCAACCTGTCTGCGCCATAGAACTTCATCTTCTCACTATGCCAATAGACATAAGTAGAGAATGGACAAGGTATCGCACCGATGGCTGCTATTCTTTTTACTAGACTATCGTTGATGACCGTACAGTGTTCTAATCTGAACCTTGGATCTTTTCTTGGATTCTCCTTTTGAAGCCGCTCAAATATGCCAAGCGTAATATCTATTCCTACATCACCATTGCTATGCACGCCAATCTGCCACCCAGCGTTGTGTGCATCTCGGCATAATTCGTACAGATCATCTGGATCGGAGACAAGGATGCCATAGTCATCTTTACTGCCTATGTATGGTTCTGAGAGGCGCGCTGTTCTTTCTGATATAGATCCATCTATGACACTTTTTAGAGGCCCAACTTTGACCCACTTGTCACCAAGGCCTGTCCGTACGCCAGCCTCGATCATTTTATAAATTTGAAAACCACGGATGTGATTATAAATACGTGTTTTTAAAACTCCTTTTTGATATGCTGCTTGATAAGCATCGAGGTCTTTTATACCACCACTTGCATCGTGAATAGATGTTATGCCTGATTTGGCGAGCATGTTCGATATTAACTCGACACCATCTATGTACATTTGATCTGTTAAGCCGGGACGATCTGCTTTGATCAAGTCTGTTGCAGTTTCTAAAAACCTACCTGTGAGTGCTCCTGTCTTTGGATCGCGATCTATG
>CALHUZ010000483.1 GCA_938039305.1 uncultured Saprospiraceae bacterium | reverse complement strand
GTTTTTCTTATTATAGTATTGGAAGGCCTTAGGTCATTAAAATTAAAAAGATATGAAGCGCATCTTAATTACAGGAGCTGCAGGGTTCTTAGGATCTCATCTATGTGATAAGTACATCAGCGAAGGATATGATGTAATCGGTATGGACAATCTTATCACCGGCTCATTAGATAACATAGCCCACTTGATGCCTTTAGAGCATTTCACCTTTTACCATCACGATGTCACAAAATTTGTTCATGTACCAGGAAAGCTTGACTACATCCTTCATTTCGCATCGCCTGCAAGCCCAATCGACTATCTTAAGATGCCGATTCAAACCCTTAAAGTGGGAAGCCTCGGAACGCACAATTTACTAGGACTTGCAAAAATGAAAAAGGCAAGGTTCATGATTGCCTCAACTTCAGAAGTATATGGTGATCCACTCGTTCATCCACAGACAGAAGACTATTGGGGAAATGTAAACCCTATAGGCCCAAGAGGTGTATATGACGAAGCCAAAAGATTTCAAGAAGCTATGACTATGGCTTATCATACTTATCACGGTTTAGAAATTAGGATCGTTAGAATATTCAATACGTATGGACCAAGAATGAGAGTTAATGATGGGCGAGCATTGCCAGCATTCTTTTCACAAGCATTGCGTGGAGAAGACATTACCGTCTTTGGAGATGGAAGCCAGACAAGATCATTTTGTTATGTGGCCGATCTTGTAGATGGCATAAATAAGCTTTTGTTAAGCGATTATAACCTACCGGTCAATATAGGCAACCCTACAGAGATAACGATTAACCAAGCAGCAGAGGAAGTTTTACATCTGGTCGGTTCTAATTCCAAGATCATACACATGGCACTTCCAAAAGATGATCCGAAAGTTCGAAAGCCAGATATCACTAAAGCCAAAGAACTACTTAATTGGAAACCCGTAGTCGGAAGAGAAGAGGGTTTTAAAATAACATTCGATTACTTTAAAACTAAGGTTAAGTAACCAAGCATCGAATACAACAAATAAAAAAGGAGAACTCAAATTGAGTTCTCCTTTTTTATTTGATATTCTGAATACCTACTATCCGAAGATAGCGTCTGCATAAGCAGTCTTAAGTCCAGCGATCTTAGCTTCAATGCTCTTGATCTGATCTTTAAGAGAGCTAATCTGTCCTTTTATAGCTGCAGCACTTCTACCTGTAGTAGCTTTCTTTGCTGCTGGCTTGCGGCCTCTTTTAGCTGCTACCTTCTTAGGGGCTGCTTTCTTAACTGAAGGCTTACGACCTCTTTTAGCTGCCTTCTTAGGAGCTGCTTTCTTTGCTGCTACCTTCTTAGGAGCTGCTTTCTTTGCTGCTGCCTTCTTAGGGGCTGCTTTCTTTGCTGCTTTAGCTTTCTTACCTGAGCCAAACTTAGCTCTCCAATTGTAATAAGTACCTAAGCTGAAGCCGTGCTTCTTAGCTAAGTCTGCAGGTTTAGCACCAGCTTCTACCTCTTTAACGATAGCTTTAGCTTGTGCTTCTGAAATTCTCTTTTTTGCCATTAGAATTAAATTGTTTGAAAAATATTATAGTGCAAATTTAATACCATTTTTTTTGTAATTGAAATTTTTTTTATAAGAGCCTACTTAGTGACAAAAAATAGTCCATTAAAATTAAAATTCAATTGTTAGAAAGGCCTTAGGTTGACCTCGATCACCTTGCGTTAATGTGAAACAATAATCTCTTTATATCAGTGATGAAAAAGAACCGAATATCAAGTTTAGACATATCTACTTGTTCTATTCTCTTTTTAAATCGGCCATAGAATACAGACCTCCCCTCGCGAGCTAACTTGAGATCTTGTTTGAAAAACAAGTAAAGGGTCTTAGTATGAAGTCTAATCAATTTTAATTGCAACGTAAATACTCCAAATACAAACCACATAAAGTACTTAGCTATCACAAATACCATATTCACCAAAAGGAACGATCTGGGCATTAATTTTAAATATGTGTAAAATATATTAGTTTGGATATGTTGCAAATAAGCGTCGTCTCTTATCTTATTTATGGAGCGGCTTACCTTATGGTAGACTACGGCTTTCGGGTCCATAATACAATTATAGCCTAATAATTTGGCCCTTAACCCCAGTTCAGCATCCTCGTAACCAGTATCAAAATACAAGTCAAAAAAGCCGATCTCTTGAATCATACTTGTTCGATATAAAACCGCACCACCACAAGCGCCAAGATTTTCTAATACTTCATTATAATTTTCTTTCTTATCTCGATGGCCATAAGGTAGAATTTCTCCAGTATTGAGCATAAAGTGTCCGAGATTATCTATTACTCTTCTATCATAATAGTTGACCATCTTACTACTTATAATATCTCCCTTATACTCTTCTGCTGTCTCAACTAATGACTTAATCCAATCAGTTACCACTACAGTATCATTGTTTAATAGTGCTATATATGGTGGCACTTCTTCTCTTCTTAGAATCTGCTGTACTATGTCATCATTCCCAAGTGTAAATCCCTTGTTTTCATCGTTTAAAACAAGATTAATTTCGGGATGTTGACCATAAAGTTCAGTTAATCTCTTTTGCTCCTCTGCTTTAGATCCGTTATCAACAAGAATAATTTCAATAGGTATATTATCTATACAAAGGATAGATGTCATACACTCAATTGTATCCTCTAAACCATTCCAGTTAAGAATTATAATAGGTATTGGGATTTCACTCATATTCCAAGTATGTGGCAATAACGATACAATTGGCCTATGTAGCATGGCAATTTGGCTTAAATGTTGTTTTATTGTTGCTCGTGCATATTTATTGCTTTCACCAATTATCTTTAGCTAAAGCAAGTATAGCTTAAAAGTTACATTGAAGCCTTTTTGGAACGTAACGTAGAGTCAATGATTATAAACGGATGAAATCAGGGTTAGGCAAAATATACATAACCATATTTGGGAGTAAACCAAGGCTTGAGCGTATTTGGAAAATTGCACAGGTTGACTTTAAAAAAAGGTATTACAATGACCGTTTCGGCTTGTTATGGGCCTTAGTTAACCCCCTTTCTCAAATCGCTTTATATTACTTTGTCTTTACCAGAATACTTCAAAGGCAAGAAGATAATTTTGTTCTTTATCTTTTTGGCGGTTTAATCATCTGGCTAGCCTTTTCTCAAGCAACAACAATTGGCCTTCGTCTTCTTACAAATAAAATGCACCTTATCGAAAGTGTGCAATTTGAATGGATTGATCTTTATACAAGCCATATGATCTCCTTCACCATAGGTTTGCTTTTTAATCTACTAGCCTATTTTGCTTTGATGATTCTAACCGGGACAAACCTTGGCACTAACTTTTACTTATTTCCGGTTATTCTCATTTCATGGTTTTTCATAACTGCGGGTGTCAGTATCATCTTAGGATTGAT
>CALHUZ010000482.1 GCA_938039305.1 uncultured Saprospiraceae bacterium | reverse complement strand
AGACCAAGTGCACCCAATAAAAAGAACATCAAGCCACCAATCAAAAAGGTAGACACCAATACTCCGAAAGTGGCAAAAGCCAAAATAGGCCCTTGCTGAACCTTTAGTTGATCAAAATTCGTGTGAAGGGCTCCAGCAAATAATAGAAAACTAAGTAGTATCTCAAGTAGCACTGTGCTGAATTCTATCTCATTGATAAGATCTGCAAGAGGATTGGTCAAAGAAGGATCAACCCATCCAGCAATCGTTAGGAGCACACACATGCCGATAGTGATGACCATCGCTCCAATCGTGTATGGAAGCTTGACGAATCTTTCGTTGATGTATGCGAACGCTGCAGATACAACCACCAGAATGGTTATGATATTGAATAACTCCATGGCGTAAATGTAGGCAGAAGGATCTGAAACAGGTCAACCTCTATTCTGGCATGTTAATGTTAGAAGGTTTAGGTATTCTTAAGTCCTTAGGATGGGCTGTTCCAACTATCCAGTTTGATGAGCCAGCTATCGGCTGTCTTTTCCCAAATGATGACGTTTTTACCCGTCTGAGTGACTTTGCCTCCTTTACCATCTGGATTGGTCATGATCCAATTAAATAGCCAAAAAGCCATAGTTCCGCCGGTGCGGATTTCAATGGTTTCTACTTTCTCGAACCGATACCCAGCTCCGAAAGTATTTCTCCAGAATTTTCTTACTCCTTCACGTGTGGTTATTCGATTAAATCCTGGTGCCATGAATTGAGTCTCAAGTGTATAGAATGTTGATACGCCATCGTGGTCCGCAGCATTGAACCGTTCTAATGCGCGTTCACAAATAATACGAAGCTCTTCTATGCTTTGTTCAGATTCTTTCATTCTTGCTTTCTTTTTATTCCTGTTGTGGATCTCTTTATTGAATAACTAATGAGCTTGACTTCAGATTGTATAGTCTGACACATCTTCATTTACTACCTTTTTGACATTATGTAACTGAATTAATCAGGACTATATCATTTTGATAACTTCTCCAGCTGGTTGAACCGACAGTTTATCAATAGTAATCAGTCGCTTCAATAGTCTGTCTAAACAAGTTGTGCTTATTGGCCCCCAGCCTTCATTGTCAAGTCCATGTAGGTTGATGACCAGCCAACCACCAGGACCTTCAAGAAAGTCATCTACCGTATCCTCGAGATATTGGTCATTGTTGTTTGGTCCATTAGTCCAGGCACCCAAAGTAATGGCTGAAGGCGCAACTGGCTTCATGTTCACTTTTGTATCCTTCAGTACAAGCCATGCACCAGTTCGAACAGCAGCTACTCTTTGCAAAGCAAATTTATCCAGATCAGGATTGGAGGCTAGAAAGGCATAATTATATACAGCTTGATCATCTCTATAACCATCGAGATGATCAGTGAAGTAATCCAAACACTTGTTGATGTTTTCTTGAGCTTGCTGAAAGGGAATCTTCGTAAGATTTAGATGCTTCCAAGAATGAGGCATAACCTCATGGCCACGACCTACAAGTTTATTCCAATCATTAAAATCTCCCATCAATTCTGGTAAGATCCAATCATCAACTGCCTTGAAGTCGGGCATGTGCCCTGTAGCAATAACATTGAGACATGCCTTAAGTCCATAAGCTTCATGAATCTCGGCTATTCGATAAAAGGACTTCTTAAAGCCATCATCAAAGCTGAGTGTGAGAATATGTGACTTTGAACTATCCGATATAAATGGAATGCCTGTTGCCAAGCTTCCTAAGGCAGTTGTCTTTATGAAAGATCTACGGAGCATGATGACTAATTGTTTTACTAAATGTAATACTTATAATATGGGACAATGTTACATGCATATCATATGTGGAAAAAGTAATATTTGTTAACAAAGTCTAAAAATGATTTTGGGTCTTGGAATTATTTTTCTCATTTCAGAAATTTGTTCTAAATCATTGGATCATAACCAGAGCTTGTTGAGTTTTAAATTGACCACTTAAAGTTTAATCGGAATGTTGTTTTTCAATCTTAATGTAAGAGTCGCATGTAAGCCCCCATGGCTACTTTAATATTGTGTCATCCATAGCGACCAGAACAGTCAAAAATTAATTGTAATATTTTCATTCGTTACCATGTGAACGTGGTGCTATTTCATTATTTAAATAAATTATTAACATGAATCAGATGATTAAAACAATTTTTGTTTTTCTACTCCTTGCTTTATGGAGTAGCATAAACATTCAAGCGCAAGATGCAACAGCAAGTGTCACCGAAGAAGTTGAGAAGAAGCCTGAGCTGCCAGAAATATTTAAAAAGTATGAATGGTTAACAGATCTGGTTGATCCCAATAATTGTAATGGGGAGAATGTAACTCTAAGGTATACTGATAACATGAGTGACAAGTTTATTCTTTTTGATCAAGTAGACAAAAAAGTTATGTATGATTTATCTGGCAATGTGTATTGCACTAATTCAGACGTTTTACGATGTGAGGACTTTTATAAACTTCAAGATGCATTAGAATCTTGGTCTTGTGAGTGACCAAGAAGAGCAATTACAGAGAAGGGAGACCAATAAGGATTGGTCTCCTTTGTGTTAGTCGGTAGAAAAAGATGAGGCAGGTAAGCCTTCTTTGTTCATGAAAGTGCCAACTATATAATCCTTCCAGCCATACCTAACATACAATGGTACTTTGATTTTGTTATTGGACACTTCAACGACTTCTCCATTGATCGTGGCTTTGGCTGGCAAGTACACTTTGTCTACGCCTGCTATTTCAAATCCATCAGTCACCTTATTGAAAATGAGGCCACTGCCAATATGATCGAATGAAACTTTAATTTTTGATCCTTCTACCTCATGACTTCTATAGAGAGGTCCAGAATAAACTATGTCTTTATTGTAGTCATTCGCAAGTGCCCATCTTGCAAGTCTGTATCCTACATCTATTTTGTTTCCTGGATGGATATTGTCTGATACTCCAATGTCCATAGTCACAGCCATGCCAGTTTTATTTGCTTTAAGGCTCTTTCTTTGAGCATCTCTAAGTGCTGGAGATAATTCATTGCCATAGGAGAATGGTGCGATCTGAACAAAATAAAATGGGAAGTCGGCGTTCCAACGCGCTCTCCAGTCTTCGATCATTGCAGGGAAGGTTTTAAGGTATTGATCATGTCTTCCTACATTACTTTCTCCTTGATACCAGATGGCTCCTTTAATATCGTAAGATAGAATAGGCTCAATCATTCCGTTATACAGAACGCTAGGGGTGTTAGCACCGATATTAAAGTGAGAAATATTCCCTGGATTGTTTTTCAAGGCCTCTTTATTGCTGTCGAACAAAATGAAGTCGGTAGATCCTAACCCTGCTATTTGATAGTATTTCCAATCTGTACTTATTTCAATTTCCTTTTTATCTGCGCCTGTTAGGGTCATATCACCATTAAAGCCACCTCCGCCACCAGTATCTACGATTTGTATTGCTATTTGGTTTTCGCCTGTTTTCAGAATTTCTTTTGGAATTACATATGTCCGAGGGCAATTGTAACATCGTGTCTCACCGACTTTATTTCCATTAACATAGGTTATGTCATTATCATCAATGCCTTTCTCAATATTCAAAATATAGTCTTGCGACGCATCATTGATAATTACTTTCTTTCTTAACCAATAGACGCCATCATCTGTGGTAGTTTCGATATTCTCAACATAAATAGGTATGTCTGTTGACTTCCAGTTCTGATCATCAAATGATGCCTGTCTATATGCTTCATCACCTAAGTCCAGTTGCTCCCAGTCTTTGTCATTTGAAGGTCGAGGGATCATTTCAAAATTAGATAGCCATTCTTTATAGATAGCTATTTTTTCTTCGTCTAAGGCTTCAAGCTGTTCAGTGAACTCTCCGATAGAGAGCATTTTCTGACGACTGATCCATGATTCAACTGGCGTACCACCCCAAGTGCTATTGATGATACCGATTGGCACGTTTAATTCTTCATAAAGTTTGCGAGCAAAAAAGTAAGCAGTAGCGCTAAACTGTTCAGCTGTTTCAGGACTGGTCTGCTTCCATTCGCCATTAAAATCATCAAGTGGAGTTAAAGAGATAGTATTAGGTACATCTATATATCTGATGTTTGGATAGTTGGCTGCTTGTATTTCTTTTTCAGAATTATCTATTGGGTCACGAGGCATAAAACCTGACAGAGGCATCTCCATATTAGACTGTCCAGAAGCCAGCCATACTTCTCCAAGCATAACGTCACTAACAACTATTGTACTATCGCTAGTGGTAACCTTGATTTCATACGGCCCACCTGCCTTTTGAGTTTGCAGTGTTACCATCCACTTGCCATCAATATCCGCAGTTGTCTCTTCCGTTATTCCCCAACTTGCGCTTACACTTACATCCTCATTAGGAGTATAGGTGCCCCACAATTGAACTTCTTCTAATTGTTGAAGAACCATGTGGTTGGATATTAAGGCGGGTAGGCGTAAAGGTTTCTTTTCTTTTTCACCACAACTGATGATTGTTATGATGAAAAGGGAGCCCAGTACTTTGAAGAGATTTGATATTTTCATTAGAAGCCAATTGTTTTAGACTTTCTAATATACATCTACGAGGATGATTCCCT
>CALHUZ010000481.1 GCA_938039305.1 uncultured Saprospiraceae bacterium | reverse complement strand
AAAGAATTCACATACAGATTATTTTAAAGAGATTGTTGGAAATTGGAAAGACTATCTCAACTCACAAGAATATGTAAGGAGGGAAAGCTACCATTGGGATCAGAACGATATGCCTTATCCCGACTACTCTTATGTTTCATTATTAATGGAATTGAGAACTATAGTAAATAACAATGAAAACATTCAATGTACGATAATGGGATTGATGCCTGCAAAGAATGATTATTACCTTCTTAAAACAATGTATACTCAACAAAACGATAGCACTGGAGTCGTGGAGCTGAGATATATCGTTTCTGTTTATGCGAAAATGATGGAGGGGAAATATCTGTTTTTTAATAGCACTCAGTATCATAAAGAAATTTACGAAAACCGAGTAATAGGAGAGATCAATTATATAATACACCCTGACCACAAATTCATAGAAGAGGATGCGATTAAAATGAACGAGTTTAATAAGAGAGCTGCTGAATTATTTGAAACAGAACCAATTGAATTTGACTATGTAATCGCAAATAATAGCACAGATTTAGGTCGTGTAATGGGCTTGGACTTCTTTTCTTACAGCTATCAACCTGTACAGTCAGGAGGGATGGCAGACAATTATAATACGATTATATATGCAGGGAATAATTCGGCGTACTACCCGCATGAGGTGGTTCATCTTTATACCAATGCGAGATTTTCAAGACAATACCATCCTTGGGTTGATGAAGGAATAGCTACACTCTTTGGTGGCAGTACTGGATATGAACTTGATTGGCACCTTCAAAAACTGAAAGCTTTTCTTTCCAACAACCCTGAATATGAAATTAAGGAATTGTCAAAACTTGAGACAGATATTCCTAATGGAGAGTTCATGACAGACTTTAGATATGCAATAGGAGGCTTTTTGATGAAAAGGATATATGATAAAGAAGGAATGAAGGG
The DNA here is from genome assembly GCA_938039305.1 of uncultured Saprospiraceae bacterium. Lineage (GTDB taxonomy): Bacteria > Bacteroidota > Bacteroidia > Chitinophagales > Saprospiraceae > JAJRXG01. The sequence goes on along the minus strand of CALHUZ010000481.1, from coordinate 2,044 downwards.
TTTGTTCGACGCACTTCAGGCTGGAAGACGTGAAGAGGATTACTTTGATGTTCTTAAAGATAAATTAGGGTTTGAAAGAACTGAATTTGAATATTATTTACGAAAAGAGATTTCGAAACTGGAAGATATAACAGAAGATAACCTTCAAAATTTTAAATATTAATCACAACATATCTATTTATAATTCATAGAGGCGCTGGATACCATCATCCGCTCGTACGTAGTCAGTCATAAAAGAGAAATTTCTAAGGCCTCTCTATCCCATAAGATTATAATTTAAGTTCCTGTTTCTTTTCTGTGGTTACATTCTCAAGTGTATTGTCTTGTGATTGTATGGCGGTTGGAGTAAGTTAATTTTTTGATAAGGGACGCTTTGTTACGAGTAATGTCAATCAAGAAATACTAACTTAGTATTCATGCAAAAGAGCCAAGTTTCATTTAAAATATTACTATTCATTGCTTTCGTTTCTATGTGCATTTCTTGCTCTGAGCAAGAAAGAGAATCCATAGTTGATGATGAGTTGATAGGTTACATCAACTCCTTTGTTGAAGAAGGTGCAAAGAGAGGAGTGGATGTGTCGATTGAAGGATTGGAGGCATATTTATTAACAGAGTTTAGTGAAGATAAAGAGGATACGGTCTGTGGTTGGGCGACGTTGGATAATAGCGAATATCAAAGGATTGAAATATTGCTATCCCAAAATTGTTGGGGAGAGCGAAGTGATCTTGAAAAAGAAAATCTTATGTATCATGAATTGGGGCATGCGTTATTAAATAGGAGGCATTTAAACGGAACTTTACCTAATCAAGCTACGCAAAAGTCAATAATGTGTTCGAGGGTTTGTAATAATTTTAATATGTTTTATGAAGAAGGACCGATGAGGGAATATTACTTAGATGAACTGTTTGACCAGAATGCTTCATTTCCTGCTTCGATTGAGAATAAGGATTTCAAACGTGTAGTCTATGAGATAGGATTTGAAGAAGATGATGGAGATTACTTGGTACTTGATTTCGATGGTCCTCTTTCTGATAGTAGTTATACCGTTAAAAGGGATTCTATCGAGTTAAACAGAACATTCGAGTTTGGCCTAAATGTAAGCACTAAGGAATCGGTCAGCGATAGTATGATTTTATTTAAGAGTTTTGATTTTATCGATTTTGAACCTCATTCAAATTTGAAAGCTAAGGCTAAGATTATATCCAATGACTTTAAAGGGCGGATTGATTTTGGGATGAGTATTAGAGATAGAAATGACTCAAGCTTTAGCGGATTTTCTAGATGCCAAAGAGAGTATCTTAATACTGAGATTAATGGAGATATTGAAGTTGAGTTTTATGGTATTTCGAGTAGAACAGAATTGGTTTCGGTTTTCTTCTTGATTTATACTAATGGGCCGAGCAATATCTTTATCGATGACATACAGGTAGAATTGTTGGAGTGAGAGTTCCCTTTGATGTAATTATCGAAATTTTGAATGCGACTTGTTAGTCAGTGCATACATATATTGAGCTTAATGAGAACTAAACCTGAGGGCAGAAATACGCTGAATCAACTTTGTAGAAGAAGCATTTGATGATTATATAATGCTCTGTAAAGAAATTGATAAGGAACCACTCAAATCTTTTTAGGGATCGTTGAATGTAAGAATAAAACCCAAACTACACTTGAAGGCCTTTAAATTTGCAATGATGAGTGGCAAATCGTTGAATCAGTTTGTTACGGATGCAATTGAGAAAGGTGTAGCTTCTCTATACACAATGTGATCATGGTAGTGTTCGTGCCTCGCATCTTCAGTTATACGTAATACGACATACGCAGTCAGTCATAAAAAAGAAATTACAAAAGCGCTACTATCCCAAGGGGTCAACACTAATGTTCCTGCTTCTTTTCTTCGGTTACATCCCAATGTCTATTGTCTTGTGGGTGATGCAGCGCGTGGGTGGGTTGTTCTTTTGTGTTACTGGACAGTGCGTCTGCACTGTATTTTAGAAGTATGTATGAAACTGGTTTCGGAGAACAACCCCAGTTCAGAAGGATTTT
>CALHUZ010000480.1 GCA_938039305.1 uncultured Saprospiraceae bacterium | reverse complement strand
CTATAGTTGGACTCCCTGCGCCATTAAAGGTCAACTCGTTGTGCGACAGTGATGGATATTTTTCTTGAAGTAACTTTTTGCAAGAATTATAAAAATCATTGGCCATACTGAGCGACTTCCGTTGAGAACGAATGATGCTTGGTAGCTTTACTATATGTGGATCATAACCCATGAATCCACTAAAGGAGAGCCATTCTTTGTTTTGTTCTATCTTCTTCAAGCAGTCAGATAGACTTTGTAAGTCTGGAAAACCACCACGATGGAGACCTACATTTATTTCAATATTTACTCGAAGTGGTTTGCCCAGTTGCTTGGCTAATTCCAGATATTGATTCAAGCGTTCTTCTGTATCTATTAGCCACTGCACTTGCTTGAATGGATCAAACTGCTGATCATTTTGCACAAGTGAATCGTAGAAGAAACGCGCTGTTGATATGGGCATAGGTTTACCAAGCAGTAAATCTGCTTCGCTATCTAATCTATGACTTAAGTCAGATAAGAAGGGCTGATGGAATACCATCAATTTAGAAGTGTTGGCTTTCTTCATGACATACTTAATCATATCAATAGAAGGCAGTGACTTCACCACGATTCTAAAATCAGTACTTGGATTAAGTGAAGACTTCAATGTTTCTATGTTTTGATCTAATACATCTAAGTCAACACAGAGACATGGTATGGCCCTTTTGTAATTTTTGAGTTCTTTGTTCAAGTTCTCGAAATACTGATGTTGCTTTTTAAAATCCATTCGAGCTACGATATGTTGATGCCAAATAAACTTGCGAAATATGGACTGATAAATGTCTTGTCAGGATCTTGCTCTTCTCGATGCTTTAAGAAAGTATGGAACTCTGGATAGAGACCTTCGATACGCTTTGGAGTTAAGGTATTCATCTTTCCCCAGTGTGGTCGACCATCATAAGCCATGAACACTTCTTCTAAAGATTTGAAGTAAGGCTTCGGATCTTTCTTGGCGTAGGCATGACACGCGATGTAGGTAGATTCCCTTTTGTAGGCAGGGCTCATATAGATATCGTCACCTTTGACGGTACGTACTTCGATCGGGAAGTGAATGTTGTGTTTTTTAGATCTGATGATCTTCGTTATATCTTTCCAAACATCAGGAAAGGTCTCTGATGGTATGTTATATTCCATTTCGTTGAACTTGACTACTCTCTTAGTTGCATATACTTTGTGGCTATGATATACTTTATCAAAGCTGGTTATGTTGGCAGCAGAGAACTTGGAAACCCATTCGTTTTTCGAAGGAAACTTATATGCCAGTTCACAGAGTAATTTGAAGCCATAGTTCTCTATGACATTTTCTGAAAAGGAATTTGCTATATTAATCTTGTCTGGGCTATCATTCGTGATGTTAGCGGTTTTAGTCCAAGCTGAATCAGCGTGAGGAAACCAGTAGAACTCAAAGTTTCTATTCTTATCGTTTCTTTCTTTTAGCTTACCTAAGACTTGTGCTAAGTCTTCTTTTCTATTCTCTAATTTTAATTTGTAAGTAGGCACACACTGCATGGTGATCTCTGTGATCATGCCTAATGTTCCTAAAGACACTTGTGCTGCCTTAAAGAGATCTTTGTTGTGTTGCTCAGAGCATTCAATGAGTTCTCCTTTACCATTGACAAATCGCAGTGCTATGACTTGATTGCTTATGGACTTGAATTTCTTGCCTGTACCATGTGTGCCAGTGCTGATGGTGCCAGCGATTGATTGGCGATCTATGTCTCCCATGTTTTCCATAGCCAACCCATGTTTAAAAAGGAGGTCGTTAAGAGTGAATAGCTTCGTTCCTGCTTTTACTACCGCTTGGTTATTTTCTTTGTCTACTGATATAAGACCTTGGTATTTGTCAAGGTTGATGAAGAATTGATTCGTCTTTACTAATGGAGTAAAGGAATGTCCAGCACCGATGATCCTAACTTTCTTAGACTCATCAGCTGCACGCTTTACGATACTCTGTATTTCTTCTTCCGTTTCTGGAAAGAAGACTTGAGATGGAGTCCATTCTAAATAGCCTGACCAGTTTTTCATCCTTGATGTTTTGTGAAGCTTTTTAACTTAGCTTTAGTCGCCTCCTTAGTTGAAATGAGTTGGAGATAAGGCTGTATTACCTCTTCGTATTTGTTATTGAGAAATGATGCTCCATCTTTTTCTAAAGTAGAATGATGAATAGCTAAACCTTCCACCATGCTGATGATTTGAAAGGCGATGATATCAGCTGACATCTTTACTTTAATCTCTTTTCGATCTATGGCTAATTGAACAATGCTTATTGTTTCCTTTCGATATGCTTCTATGGCCTTCTTTATCTTATTTCTGATGTCCTCATCTTTTTCGCTTTCTAATTGAAACATGAAAAAGGTTCGTATAGGGTAGGTGTTGCCTTGCTTTCCCATTTGCTCTACTGTTGCGATAGTGTTGGCCATTAACTCATATCGTAGTTTGATTCGATTGGCAAAATGAAGATCATCGTCTTCGGTTGATATAGAATGAAGCATCTTGAAAAAGTACTCTTCGAGTGCTGCCATATAAATGGCGTGCTTACTTTCAAAGTGATGATAGATGGCTCCTTTCGATAGCTGGGTAGCATCCATGATGTTCTTTATCCTGACTCCGTTGTAGCCATCCTTTAAGAATAATTGGAAGGAGGTAGATATGATTTTTTCTTTTCCTTTTTTTGCCATATCGGTTCGGTAATTCGATTTTCAGCTCTGCTACAGTCTTATCGCTTGGGGAAAGGTAAGAAAATATTTCAAAACAAACCGATTGGTCTGTTTGTTGATTTTAATGTAGGCATATTCTGCAACCACAGATATTCCATATATTAGATCAACTAAATCTCTAAGTCATGAAAAT
>CALHUZ010000479.1 GCA_938039305.1 uncultured Saprospiraceae bacterium | reverse complement strand
CGTTTTTAAGATTGGTAGATCAAGGCCATGAGGTTCATGTGGCATATCAAACTTCAGGAAATATAGCTGTTCATGATCATGATGCACTCCGATACGCAGAGTTCTTTCAAGAATTTTCTGGAGATACTAATACAGATGTTGAACAAGCGACAAAGATCGTTCAGAGAATAAAGAAATCTATAAATCAGAAATCTTTTAAACAGATTGATAGTAAAGAGGTTAGGCGGATAAAAGGATTAATTAGAAAAGGAGAAGCCCGTGCCGGGGCAAGATATTGCGGCTTAGAAGATGAGCGCATTCATTTTTTGAACCTTCCTTTTTATGAGACTGGTGCAACAAGGAAGAATCCTGTATCTCAGAAGGATATTGATATTATAAAAGATCTGATAGAAGAGATTAAGCCCCATCAAATCTATGCCGCTGGAGATCTAGCAGATCCACACGGTACTCACAGAGTTTGTTTGGATGCTATCACAGGAGCATTGACTCAATTGAAAACTAATGATTGGTTGAAGGATTGTTGGTTATGGCTATATAGGGGAGCTTGGCATGAGTATGGTATAGACGAGATTCAGATGTGCGTTCCGATAAGCCCAAGTGAATTATTAAAAAAGAGACGTGCCATATTTATGCACCAGTCACAAAAAGATAGGCCTCCATTTCCTGGAGAAGATGATAGAGAGTTTTGGCAAAGAGCTGAGGATAGGAATCGAGATACGGCATTGAGCTATCGAGCACTTGGCCTTGCAGAGTATGAAGCGATGGAAGCATTCCGTCGGTGGGAGTATTAATATATCCTTGGTCATATTTGTTCTTATTGTTTTTTAGTTTACCCTTTAATCACGCATGCAAATTATAATCCATGACGCTTAGTACATTAGATTGGTCGATTGTTGTTGTCTATTTTCTTTTCGTATTGATTGTGGGTTTAGTTGTATCGAGACGGGCAGGAGATAGTGTTTCTGATTTTTTCTTGTCAGGACGAAATATGCCGTGGTGGTTAATCGGTGTGTCAATGGTAGCGACAACCTTCTCTGCTGATACTCCTAACCTGGTAACTGACTTAGTAAGACAGAATGGTGTCTCCGGTAACTGGGTATGGTGGGCATTTTTGATTACTGGTATGTTGACCGTTTTTGTATTTGCAAAATTATGGAGACGTTCCATGGTGATGACAGATGTTGAATTTTATGAATTAAGATATAGTGGAAAACCGGCCTCATTTCTGAGGGGGTTTAGGGCCCTTTATTTAGGATTGATATTTAATGTGTTGGTGATGGGAGCAGTATCATTAGCTGCCGTGAAGTTTGGAGAAATTGTTTTAGGTCTTGATGGTTGGGTGACGCTTTTGATCGCAGGATCTATAACATTGGCCTATAGTACTTTAGGAGGATTGAAGGCCGTAATTATAACTGACTTTGTTCAATTTATACTTGCGATGATTGGTTCCGTATGGGCCTGTATTTATATTCTTGGATTAGAACAAGTGGGTGGTCTTAGCAATATGTTGGCTCATGCTAATGTGGTTGACAAGACGAGCATTTTGCCATCATTTGATGATCCAAATGTTTGGGTGCCATTTTTGCTTGTTCCATTAGCTGTTCAATGGTGGGCTTCATATTATCCTGGATCAGAACCTGGAGGAGGAGGCTATATAGCGCAAAGAATGTTTTCCGCTAAAGATGAAAAGAATGCCGTAGGCGCTACACTACTTTATAATGTCGCTCACTATGCCTTGCGACCTTGGCCATGGATTCTGATAGCATTGGCTTCTTTAGTCGTCTTTCCGGATCTCGATGAAATTAGAAAAGTGTTCCCTAATCTTTCAGAAAACAAGGTAGGTCATGACGTGGCTTATCCTGCCATGCTTACTTTATTGCCTTCTGGATTGTTAGGTCTTGTAGCGGCTTCCCTTATAGCGGCCTTTATGTCTACTATGTCTACACAATTGAATCTTGGAGCCTCCTATCTTGTGAATGATCTTTATAAGCGGTTTTTAAAACCAGAGGCTTCAGATAAAGAACTGGTAAGAGCGGGACAATTATTTACAGTTGTTTCAGCTATACTTGGTCTAGGATTGGGTCTTGTGCTTACGAGTGCCGGACAAGCTTTTGATCTATTATTATTGTTGGGAGCGGGAACGGGGCTGATTTATATCTTGAGATGGTTTTGGTGGAGGATCAATGCATGGACTGAGATTATAGCAATGATCTCTTCTCTATTCATTGCTTCATATTTCACTTTTATAAATGAAAGCTTAGAGTCTTGGGAAAAGATAATCTATGGAGCCGTGATGACAACCGTAGTTTGGGTTGTCTCAACGTATTTGACAGCTCCAACAGATGCTGTGAAACTTAGAGAGTTTTATAAAAAGATAGGGCCAGGAGGGCCAGGTTGGGATAAGGTGTTACAAGACGCATTGGCTGAGGGTGTTATAATTGAAAAGGCGGAGTCACATTTGGCCTTAGAATTGACGTGCGTAGTGATTGGTATAACAACTGTTTTTTCAGCTCTTTTTGCTACTGGCGCATGGATCTATGGAAATATAGGACAAGCTTCGATGCTGACTGTTGTTACTGCTGTAGGCGCTGTGTTTTTATTTTGGGCTTGGGGTAAAATGAATGACTAATTGTCTATTAGTCTTAATTGAAAGTTCACTTCGTCTCCAGGTCTCCTTTGACTTAATTGGTTAATGTCACTTTCAGTGACTTGCAAAATGCGTGGATATCCACCTGTAGTCTGACAATCTCTCATTAGTATAAGAGGAAGACCACTAGGTAGTAACTGAATCGTACCAGGCATCACAGGTGATGAAAAGATCTCTTCTATATCTCCTTTGATTGCTGTTCCATTGAGCCTGTAACCCATTCGATCCGACTTATAGTCAATCATATAAGTTGTTGATAATATTTTTTTTTGATCTCCCTTTGAAAGTTTATGCCATTCTGGTCCTGGATATGCTGTTATTTCTTTTTGGAGTTCTATTTTAATTGGAACAATATTGCTATTTTTTTGAACTGGAAATTGAGGATGGTTCAAGATTTTAATCTGATCACCTTTGTGAAGTGAGCGATCATAAGATCCTGTTAGTGGGCTTTTACTTTTTAAAAACTCTGCAGTTTGAATACCTTGATAAGTCGCTAAGTAAAGTCGACATCCTTTAGTCATAGATCCAACCGATAAGACTTGGCCCTTTGTGATTTTTATAATGCTATCCGTATAAATATTCCTATTATCTAATTGTAGTTGTGTGCGTGCACCTGATAGGGCTATATATGTGTCGCAGTGAAATTTTAATTGATGTCCAGGCATATAAAGTTCCAGGACAGCTGCACTCATATCATTTCCAACAATAGAATTTGCAACAGCGGCACTTGCTTGATCCATAGATCCTGAAGTAGGAACGCCATATTTTCTAAGGCCAAAACGACCTCTATCAACTATGCACATATGGCTACCTGTCCGCAGTATCTCTATCATAATTCAATTAGATTACTTGAAATTTGATTTTCATGCCAGGTTCAAACTCTGTGGGTGGATTAAGATGTGGGTTGAAGAATGACTGTTCGGTCCTCCCAATAATATGCCACCCACCTGGACTGTCTGAAGGATAGACCCCTGTCTGACCGGCTGCTAGTGCTACTGATCCTGAAGGCACTCTTATTCTTGGAGTTGCTCTTCTCGGTATATCTAATCTTTTATCTAATCCCCCTAAGTATAAAAAGCCAGGTAGGAATCCTATGAAGTGCAGATCATAAATTGTTGTGCTATGAATTTCAATAATTTTTTCAACTGAAAGCCCTGTGTGTGTTGATACAAAATCTAAATCAGGTCCGAATTCAAAGCCGTAATTCACTTCTATTATTTTAATATCATTATTGGTTATGTCTTTGCTTTCTATAGGTTTATATAAATCTTCTATTGATTGAATAAGCTTGTCGTGATTTGTTAGTCTTGAATTAAAATAGATCATGGCACTGTGATAGGCTGGGACCATCTCTGTGATGCCTGTGAGATCAGTATCTTCTATCTGTGACAAACAAGATCTTATATTGAAATTTGTCTTTGGATCTTTTGCTTTTTTCCATTCTAACAATAATGCATACTTGCTACTCTTGAAGTAAGAGAAAGTATGTTTTCCCTTGATCCAGCCTTTATTGAACTTGCTCACTGCGGATGTATTCTAGTATTTCAATTGCGGCACTATTATCTCCATGGATACAAAAAGTATTTGCTTTAAGCGGAACTTCCTTTTTTAGAATGGTTGGAACGAAACCTCTTTTTGATATTGACTCTACCTGCGTCCATGCATCTATCGGAGATGTGATGACTGAATTAGGTTGCTGTCGCGAGACGAGAGAACGGTCTTCATTATAAGCTCTGTCTATGAAAGCCTCATGGTGCACTTTAAGTCCATGCTCTTCTGCAACTTCACTTTGAATTGAGAGATAAGGAGCGTAAAGTATTAAATCTTTAGAAAGTGATTTAACAGCTTTTGCAATTGCTTCAGCCGTTGGTCTGTCTTCACTAGCTTTGTTATAGAGTGCTCCGTGTGCTTTCACATGTTTGACTTCTGCGCCTAATGATTTTGACATACCCATAAGCGCTGCTATTTGATAACGAACCATCTTTTCTAATTCGTCAACTGGAACACTCATAGGTCGTCTGCCAAATCCTTGCAGATCTGGATAGGATGGATGAGCACCTATCTCTACCTTGTGTTGCTTAGCTAATCTGATGGTTTTATCCATAACGACTGGATCGCCAGCATGGAAGCCGCAAGCGATATTGCAGGCGTCGATGTACTTCATGATTGATTCATCATCAGCGATTGTATATCGCCCGTATGATTCGCCCATGTCACAATTGATATGAATATGCACTTGGTTCAAGAATTTGTAATGTTTTCCCAAGGGTTGAAATCACCAAAGCTCCATAGATATCCTTCTGGATCTCTACAGGTATATCCTGAACCATGAGGCTCTTCTTTAAGAGGAAGAACTATTTCGGCTCCTGCTTTGACTGCGTTTTGATAATGCTTCTCTAAGTCTTCGACATATATGTATGGACTTTGAGTATTATAATTGTCTACATCAGAAGGCATCTTGGTTAGTTTATCAAATGGTCCTTCCCGATATGACCCGATCATGATCATGCCGGAGCCATGGGTTAGTTCTGCATGATGTACAACTCCTTCTGCCTCAAAAACAACATGTTCTTTAAATCCAAGGGATTCACATAGCCAGCTTATCGCAGCGAGGGCATCTCGATAACGCAGAGCGGGAATAATGTTAGAGCCTTGCATAAGCTAAGATTTACTACCAAGATAGTAAGTTGTAAGCAAGTCTTGCTATCAACTTAGTCAGGCTAATGAAGAGAATGGTGTCTAAGTGTAACTCGGATTGGTGCTTGGTTGCTTATTCCGACTGATTATTAAAAGAAAATAGGTGGTTTTTATATCTTTCGTAAAGTATGGATCAGGAAACCAATGTGCATAAGAAGAGTCAAGTACTCCTTGATTTTTTATATAGCTCCTTTAAAGTCGAAGATGAAGAGGCCCTTCAAGAGATACTAAAGTCTACCAAGACGATAGAAGTCAAAGGGGGGGAGTACTTGATGAGACGAGGTGATGAAGGGGATAGTATGTATCTGTTGATCAGTGGAAGACTTGTAGCATTGGTTCCAGATGCTGTCGGTAAGTCTATTGTAGTTGGTGAAATAGCAAGAGGTGAGAGTGTTGGTGAGATGGCCATGATCAATGAAGGTGCTACAAGAACTGCTGATATTTATACAATCCGGGATAGCACGCTCTTAGAGATCCATAAGACTGACTTCGATGTATTGGTAAGGAAGTATCCGGAGTTTTTACTCCAAATTTCCAGACTTGTCGTGAGTCGTCTTCAAAATCAACTTAGCTTTCAAAAACAGCCTAATAATTTTGTTGTCTTTTCATTATTTAAAGCAGATGAATCAGATGAAGTAGATCGTACAATTGATCTGTTCATTAAATCTATAGAGAAATTTGGAGTGTCAAAGGTCATAGACGCAACATTTGTAGATGAGGCATTAGGTCAAATTGGAATTTCTAATTCTACAAACGAAGCTGACATGCATCGCATTTCTGTGCTTTTGAACCAGTTAGAAAGTGAGCATGATTATTTATTACTGATAACAAGTAAGGAGAATGATGATTGGAGTCAGTTGTGTTTGAGGCACTCTGATTACAGTATGGTTGTAGTAGATACCACTCTTGGTAAACAGAAGAGACCGATTGAGCAGATATTTGATGACTATACTCCAGACAATGGTTGGAACGTCAAGATGCTGCTCGTTCATCCTTCTGATTGTAAACTGCCACATGGGACACTCGAATGGTATGAGAATAGAAAGATCAATGGGCATCACCATGTACGTGCTGAGAATGCTTCTGATATCAGCCGTATTGCAAGAATCGTCTGTGGTCGTTCTAATGGATTAGTATTGAGTGGAGGAGGAGCTAAGGGTATGGCACATGTTGGTGTATATAAAGCATTAGAAGAGCAGAATATAAAAATAGACTATGTGTGTGGAACAAGTATAGGTTCTATCATGGCTGCTCTTATAGCAATGGATATGAGTGCACAGGAAGTTTCAGATATGTCAGAGCAAGTCTTTATGAACAACCCTACGCCGCTCAAGGATTTTAATCTATTCCCATTTTATGGTTTGCTAAGTGGAAAGAAGATCAATCAGCTTTTGCAAGATGTATTTCAGGATATACAAATTGAAGATTTGTGGGTGCCGTACTTCTGTGTTTCATCTGATCTAACAAGTGCGAAGATGAGATTACATGAACAAGGTCCTTTGTGGAAATCTATAAGAGCAAGTATATCTTTGCCAGGGGTGTTCCCTCCAGTGATTTATGAAAATCATGTGCTTGTCGATGGTGTCGTTTTTAACAATATCCCTGTAGACATAATTACAAAAAAAGGAGTCGGTAATGTCATCGGAGTTAATCTCGATACGGATGAGATTAAAGAAGTCAATGTCTCTGAATTGCCAAGTTTCTTTCAAAGATGGTCCTCTAAAATAATGCGGACTAATAAGTATGAGAACCTGCCCAATATGATGGAGACAATTGCTAAATCGACCTTTGCGATGAGTGAAAATCAAAGTAGAGATCACTTCGGAAAGATTGATTTATTCTTCAGTCCTCCTGTTTATCACTTTGGTTTGATGGATTGGAAATCTTTCCATAAGATATCTGATATAGGATATAACCACGCGGTTAAAGTTCTTGAAGCGAAAGAGGATCTTGAAAAATTTAGAGACGAATCCGTCTCTTGATAGTGTAAAATAAAAAGGCAAAGGGCCTTGATCAATTTTGATCAAGGCCCTTTGCCTTTTATAATTTTAAGTACTCAATAAATATGCGTACTCATATTTCTGAGCGATTAGAATTTGAAAAGAAGTCCTCCTGAAAGATTTCTTCCAAAATTATCATACCCATCCCATACTTGATATGAATCATCAAGTACGTTATCGGCATTCAAGTTGACACTAAGTTGATCGATCACTTTAAAGCCTACAGCCAAGGAGATGTTCTTTCTCCAGCCTGATTCGGTATTCAGAGCTGGAAACTGATTGAACGTTTGTGGATTGTTGATGACGCCAGAGGCTGTTATAGAGAGTCTGTTGTTTATAAAGTGTGCAGTGGCGATCGGTTGAAAGATGACTGTTGGTCTGTGAAATAACTGTGATGACATTTCTGCGAAATTGTTATACTGAACTTTCAATCCAACATTAACTTGATCATTTAAGAATCTTTTATTCACTTGAGTTGCTATAGTCATCAAGTCATAATCAACCTTGTCAAAACTAAAGAGTCTAATGTCTGAAGCTGCTAAGGTAAAGTTAGCATCTCCTTCGGTTCGATTATAACCTATCTCAAATGCAACATCAAAGTCTCGAGGCAAAGAAGAGAGTACTGACATGCTTAGCTTTCTGGCGTATGTATAGTCACGCACATCATTCATCAATTGAGGCACTGATACATACGGGTTTAAGCGAGTTAAGCTTGATCCACCCCATATAGATGCTTGTGATGTGGACCTCACTTTTATATCTGTATCATGTCCTACTTGCCATCTTAAATCTACTTCTGGCCAGTATCTTAAGGTTTCTGATAGATAATCAGCATTAACTCCGGCAAGGGCATAAAACGACTTGATGTTATATGCTACACCAAGTGATCCTTTGAGGATGTTTCCATTGCCAAATTCTTCACTTTGTGAAGTTGTGTACTGAGGAGTTAGAGTGATATTCCATACATCATTAACTGTATATTCTACAGATCCGAGTGCAGTTATGTTAGTTTCAGATGTCTCGGTATGACTATCCTTCCACTGAATGACTGCAGTGTGGAATCTGAAATTCCACTTGTCTGGAGTTGTCTTGAAAGTTTGGATACCGAGTTGTGCTGATACTGTATTGAACCCTGTCTCTTGTTGTCCTTCTAAAGAAGAAACTATGTTTTGAGATCCATATAGTCCATATCTATTGCGATTGTATTGGATACCTATCTCAGTCTTAACCTCTTTCGTTAAGTAGTACTCCATGTCAAGACCAGCATCTATTGTTTTGATAGTCTTATTCGTTTCAGCATTATCATTGCGGTTGTCATAAGTTCCTCTTCCTGTGATATTGAAGTAGTTAGGTGCAGAATAGACATATCCTCCTTGAGCATGCAATGGGTTAATGGTTCCTTTGTCTAATTTGACAAAACCTTTATGACCTGTGCTGTAGGGGTTTGTTTTGTATGCTATCGGCTTTATAGAAACATCCATGTCAGGAGTGAAGGCAGATATAGTCGTTAAGGTATCTCTTGAAAAATCGTGAATTGACCTTTTAGGAGCCATAATCGAAGCGTAATCAAATATTGGATTCACTTGGTATATCTCAGTGCTAAATTCTTTCTGCACCAATATTTCTCTATCATCCAGTGATGGCTTTTGTCCCCATATCGTTGAGGCCATCATTATTAGAATTGATATTTTTATAATTTTCATCTTGGTAATAATTTATTGAAGGGTAGGGCTTCTTAATTTTGTGGAGATAGTTCTTTTAGTTTTTCCTTGGCTGACTCTTTTAATGTCGGTGGTATGCTAGCCTCAGAACTTATCAATGCTTCAAGAGCAGCAGCAGCACTATCTTTATCATCTTGAAGGATGAATATGTCAGCTACAAGCAGAATGCCTTTTGCAAGCCATGCTGGTTCTTCTAGTAATACATCATAATGATCTGTGATACCATTATTTGCATTTTCTAATTGGTTAGTATTAAAGTATGCGAGAGCTCTTTGATAGATGAGCTTTGAGTTTTTATTAGTTATTTGACTGATCTCCTTTTGCTGGTTTGCAGTGATAAGTGTCGCCCAATTACGCGCTTGTACTAAGTCTCCAGTCAATGTAGCAACAAGTTCTGTTTTCTTACTTGCGTCTAAATCAGCGTTTGCTATTGCTTGGCGAGAAAGTTCGATAGACTCGACATGTTTTCCAGTTTTTATAGAAGCCAGTGCACTTCGATAACTATCTTCTGTGCTTTGCTGAGCTTCAGGGAATGCCGTGCTTTGTCTAGCTACAACCTCAAGATATTTTTTATAGTCTTTCTGCTTTTCAAAAGTAATGTTAGATGCCTTTGTGAATGCGAGTTGTTTTTTTGTCTGATCCGTATGTGCCGTAGCCGCCATGTAGTTATTGTAAGCGCTTTCCCAATTAGTGCCAATCTCAAACGCTTTTCCAAGCATCAATTGTGATTCAGCTACGAGGTCAGAATTAGGATAGTCGTTGACAAGTTTATTCCATTGCTCAATTGACTCATCGATCTTTCCTTTTTCATAATTCTCTAAGGCTAATTGATATAAAGCATTGACGACTTCGTCATTATCAGAATCATCGGTAGCGATTAGATCAAGGTATGCGTCTGTATTGTATGTGTAGTCGGCGTATATTTCTTTCAGTGCAAGATTAGATCTATATACGATCTCTTCATCTTTTGACTGATCGATGAGTTTTCTAAAGTATTGCTCGGCTTGATCGTATGTTCCTGCATTGACGCTGATGAGTCCTAATTGTATCGTAGATTCTTCTCTTAGACGATTAGGTGCTTCGGAGTCAATCACTTGATTGTAAAATGTAGCAGCCTTATCGTATTCTTGAATCGCAAATAAAGCATTGGCTGTATTGAATCTTGCTCGATCGTAGTATTTGCCAGAGCGGTGATCAGATATGATCTCGTCAAGTATCAATATTTGATCGTATGGTCTGTTATCTAATTCGGCTATTGTAGCTGTCTGCCAAAGTGCATAGTCTTTGTTCTGGCCATTCTTACTGATAGCTCTTGCGTAAGCGCGCTCTGCACTTTTATATTCATCAATTAAAAAGTAACTGTCTCCGATACGAAGATTTAGATCTTCTTCTTTCCTGAGATATACTGTGCTTTCTTCTGGGGCATTCTGAACTGAGATTAAGTCAATCGCTTTGGAGAAATACCCAAGAGCAGTAGAATGGTTTTTTAATTTAAAGTTGCTATAGCCAAGAAAGTAAGCGACATCAAAGTCTAATTGTGAAAGTGGCTTGTCTGCTGATCTTGTAGATTCATAATTAGAAAGTAATCTGATCGCTTGCTTATAGTTTTGGTCATCATATGCCATGATACCTCTCCATGCAGCTGTTGGGCCGCTTTCTTCTGATTTTGGATCTATGTCAGCAAGTAGATCAAGGTATTCTGTCGCTTTGTCCTTTTGATTGCTAGACAAGGCGATCACTGCTTTGTTGTACAATGAAGACTTAAGAACTGTTTTGTCCTTCAGCGATACGTTAAGCTGACCGATTAGGTTTTTATAGATTGTTTCATTGTCGATGTTGTCGAGCACTTGTGTGATCATCGTCAATGCTTTATCTTTCTTGTGGCCATTGAGAAGTTTCGTAGCATGAAAAGCAAGCTTATCAAGGTTCTCCATTCGGCCATTGAGCAATGCGAGATTATAATGTATCTCATCCTTGTCAAAATCTCCAGACGTCAGTAGCTCTTCAAATTTTGCTAAAGCTTCTTTGTTATTTCCTTGATTCGCTAAGTTAAGTGCGTGCTCATATTGTGCTTTGCTTGCTATAGTTCCTTCTACAGAAGCTATATCGCTTAAGTATTTAGAAGAAGATTCTTGATCTCCACTTTTCTGATAAGCGATACCTAAGACATAGTTCTCTTCTGGGCTGAGTGCCCTATTGTTTTCTAATAACCGCATAGATGCGATTGCTCCATTAAAATCTCCAGTCTTATATTGAGAGTAGGCTACGATCTTAGTGAGTCCTTCTTTGTTATGTAAGTTGGTCTCGTTAAGTCGAGGTTCATAATATTTGACGACAGTCTGATAATCCTTCTCTCCATAGTGAGCTGCAGCTAAGTAGTATGGAGTTTGAACTTTAAGCTTTTCATTCTTGCCGATCTTCTTCAAGTTGTCCTCTGCTTTTTGATAGTCCTTTTGCATCAGAGCTATTAATCCAGAGTAGTAGAACGCATGCTCGTATTCTCCTTTGCGCTCCTTTATGATCTTCTCAAATATCTTATCTGCTTCAGAGAATCTCTTCTGCTTGAACAGCTCATAGGCATATAGAAACTTAAATACAGCTTCTTCGTCTCGTGTCAGATCTGTATCAGATACAATCCCCCAGAAGCTATCATCAGTATCGAGCACCTCCGCAGAACTCTCTTCCTTGAGGATCTGAACGAATAGCGCAGAGATCTCTTTGCCAGCTATAGTCTGCTTAGGTGTACGCTCCAGTTCATAAGTGAGGTCTGGATACCTCGTATGAAGTAGGCTGATCACCTTGTGTTTATCGACTTCTTGAGCACTGATTAGGTCCTGATATGGATCTATAGTCGATAGGATATGATGGTAGAGGCCTTCAGATAGACTTGTCTCTAAGTCGATGGCTCGAGTATTGAACAGTTCTTGCTGACTTTGTCCCAGATGGATGAAGCTTACGCCAAATGTAGCGATGAGAAGTAACTGTCTGAAAAGAAACGATTTACACATAAGAGAAAATATTAATATGTAAATTTATCATTACTTTTCGGTATTGGCAATCTTTTTGCTGTTTCACTTGCCCTTTGCCTTATATTTCAGGGTTTTTACAATGATTTATGGACAAAAAGCCTACTCACTATAACTATTAGCTCATAGTGACGTTATCTTTATTCGCAGGTATGTCCGCAGGTCTCACTAATTCTGCTGCATACATTTCTGAGGACTTATGAACTATAGAACAATGATTAAAATAATACTTGCCGTAGTAGCCTTAGGAGCTGCATCGATATTCTATACAGACCAAGAAGTAGTTCAGTCTCCAGAAAAGGAGCAAGTGATACTTCAATCAGTGATGTTGGCCATGAGTCAAGCGCATCTTCAACCGATAGAGATCAACGATGACTTCTCAGCGAAGATTTTTGATGAATTTCTTGAAGTAGTGGATGGTAGAAAGAGATTTCTGGTTAAAGAGGATATAGCTCAATTAGAGTCTTATCGATACGAATTAGATGATAATCTGAAGGTTCTTGATCTGTCATTTCTCGATAAGGTGATGGAAATCATTGATGGTAAAATAGCGAAGACGAAGTCTTTCTATACAGAGATCCTCGCTGAGCCATTTGATTTTTCCAATTCAGAATTGATAGAAATCGACTTTGAGAAATTGGATTTCGAAGAGGATGAGGCGGCTCTGAGGGCAAGATGGGAAGAGCGCTTGAAGTACTACACTCTTCAGGAGTTAGAGGAAAAAGTAAAAGCTCAAAAGACAGTTAAGGATGAGGAGCCTAAGTCAGAAGAAGAACTTGAGAAAGAAGCGAGAGAAGAGATAGCTACTGCTTATGAGAAGTGGTATGAGAACTATGAAAAACTACGTCGTTCTGACAGATTTGAGCAGTTTCTTAATGTGATCACGAGACAGTATGATCCTCACTCAGCGTATTTCAGTCCTAAAGGAAAGCAGGACTTTAATATGAGGATGGGTGGAAAGTTAGAAGGTATAGGCGCTCAGTTATTGACGGTAGGAGAGTTGACTCAAGTGGTTTCCATAGTGCCAGGTGGGCCTGTATGGAAAGATGAAAGACTTGAAGTCAATGACTTTATACTTAAGGTGGCACAAGATGGAGAACAAGCTGTGGATATCACTGGTATGCGTATCGATGATGTAGTTACTTTGATTCGTGGGCCGAAAGGAACTAACGTTACTTTAACGATCCAGAAGAAAGATGAAAGCCAAGTCGATATAGAGATAGAAAGAGATGTCATTAACTTAGAGATAGCCAGAGCACGAGCTGCCATGTTAGAGACGGAGGATAGTGACATAAACTATGGGTATATAGATCTTCCTATGTTCTACAATAGTTTCGATGGCCCAGAAGGCAATAGTAGTGCGAAGGATGTCGCATCATTCATCGACAGCCTAAAGAGCGAAGGAATGGATGGACTTATTTTGGATCTTCGAGATAATCTGGGAGGCGCACTTGTAGATGCTATAGATATCAGTGGCCTCTTTATCGAGCAAGGCCCAGTCGTTCAAGTAAAATCTAAAGATCGTAGACCTTATATCCATAAAGATGACAACAGTAGTGTCATATATGATGGTCCACTGATAGTCCTGGTTAATAACTTCAGTGCATCTGCTTCAGAGATTGTAGCTGGAGCATTGCAGGATTATGGAAGAGCAGTAATCGTAGGAAGTCAGACTTTCGGAAAGGGAAGTGTTCAGAACTTTATAGATCTGGATCGTGCCATCAGAGGCAATGCTGATGTCAAGCCATTAGGTGAGATAAAGCTTACGATACAGAAATACTATAGAGTCAATGGAGAATCCACACAATTAAGGGGTGTTCTTCCAGATATTACACTTCCTGATTCATATGACTTTCTTCCTACAGGAGAACGCGAGAATGAAAGTGCACTTGCTTGGTCAAGGATACAAGAGGTTGAATATGGTCAAGATGTCTTGACTTATGATAACAAGGAAGAATTGAAGGAGAAGAGTGCGATGCGCATACAAGGGAGTGAAGAGTTTGCTGCGATCACTGAGTATGCTACTTGGCTAAAGGATAATAAGGACAATACGATGTATCCGCTTGATCTGAACAAGTACATGGAGCGCGTCGATGAGCTTAAAGCTAAAGCTGATCAGTATGGTGAAATCTTTGATAAGCCTATACCCGGCTTGAAAATCCGACCTGTGAAGATGGATTTCGAATCAGAGATCACTCAAGAAGCGAAAGATGCGAGGGCTGAAGCATGGCAGGAAGGGGTTTCCCAAGATATCTATATCAGTGAAGCGACGTCCATTGTGGATGACATAGTGAAGTCTGCGTCTTATGCAAATCTTCAGAAAAAGATAAAGGAGTAGTCGGTTGCTTAGAAGTCACTGTTTGTAGGATATTACGTGGTTCACTTCCGTAAATGCCATCTGCGTTAGTCGTCTTCGTAGAAGCATTAGTCTAATCGTTCTGTGGTCTACAAGGTTCTGTATATCTTGTCTTATCAACGACAAGCGATAGAACATGCAGCTGAATATCTCAAACCTTAACAAGACTTACGATAATGGTGTCAAAGCCTTAGATAATATAGATCTAACCATCTCTACCGGGATGTTTGGTCTACTAGGGCCAAATGGCGCCGGTAAGTCTACCATGATGCGTACCATAGCAACTCTTCAAGACCCTGACGAAGGAACAATCTTATTAGATGATCTCGACATAAGAGAGTCACCTATAGAGTTAAGAAAGGTGCTAGGGTATTTGCCACAAGAGTTTGGGGTCTATCCTAATATTTCAGCTGTAGAGCTTCTTAACTACTTCGCGACTCTTAAGGGAATCAGCTCTAAGAAAGAAAGAGGTGAGATGGTTAAGTATCTGCTTGAGATTACTAATCTAATGGATGCGCGCAAGAAGAGTGTTTCAAGCTACTCTGGGGGTATGAAGCAGAGATTTGGTATCGCTCAGATGCTTCTCAATAATCCAAAGTTGATTATAGTTGATGAGCCAACAGCGGGCCTTGATCCCGCAGAGCGAAGACGTTTCTTGAATGTACTTAGAGAGATCGGAAGTGATCATATAGTCATATTTAGTACGCACATAGTAGAAGACGTTCAAGAGCTCTGTAACGATATGGCCATCATGAATCAAGGAAAGATCTTACTTAGGAGTTCACCATTAGATGCTGTATCAGATTTAGGGGGGCACATATGGACGAAGGTGATTTCTAAAGAAGAAGTTGAATCAGCTACAGGGACTTATCAAGTCTTGTCTACTTCTTACAACCCTGACAATTCTCTGAATCTTCGCGTGTATGCAGACCATCAGCCAGATGGATTTAATACTGCTACAGCCGAATTGCAAGATGTATACTTCACTTATCTCAATGGATTTAAATCATAAGATATGTTGAAGACGATTTTTTCATTTGAGTTTGGGAGATGGATAAACAAACCTTTGTTTTATATCTACGC
>CALHUZ010000478.1 GCA_938039305.1 uncultured Saprospiraceae bacterium | reverse complement strand
AAATTCCCTATTTCTGGATCCGCAAGCCCCGTTCCTAAAAGGGTTCTCAGTGCACCGATATAAGTTGATTGCGCTTCTATCTGATGTGAAAGGTCATCCACACCGTCCACAAGTTGAAGAAACTGATTGTTAGATTCAATCTTGCCATAACCGGGTATTAAGTGCTTTAGTGGCGTGAATGCCATCAAGCTGAACAGTAGACCTGAGAGTATTAAAAAAACGACAGATGTGATCACATATATATTCCCCAAGGAGAGGTTAAATGAACGTACCTCCTTAAAGTCTTCACTTCTGTAAATGACGAGCTTATAATCGTCAGAAGGGATATCTTGGCCAACAGCAGTATTACTTGACTCCTTACTACTCACTTATGAAGGTCTGTTTAAAATAATTGTGCTTATTAAACGGTTATCCTATTGCTCTATTATCAAGTAAGCATTGACAATATGAGCTATATATTTAGCGAAAGCGAAATTATACTTTTTATAACGAACACTCGGTCGCCCATTATGTGCGACCAAACATAGTCCACCATTGATGAAATCAAGCTTATTCAGACTTTTCTTAGCTCTCGTCGTGATAATTGGTCTTTCGGCTTGCGTAACGACCAAATCTTCCAAAAAAGAAACAGGCTGGCTCAAAACCAAGGTACACGACATGAATGCCAGATATAATGGCATATTCAACGCAAGAGAACTCTACAAAGCGAGCATTTCCCAGCTTACTGAGATTCATGAAGATGACTATAACCAAGTCCTTCAAATCTATCCATACGGTACACTGGAAGACAGGAAGCTGGTAGAAGAAAATATGGATCTCGCTATAGAAAAGGTAGTTAAGGTGTCTTCTCTTCATGAACCAAGCAAGTGGGTAGACGACTGCTATGTGATCATGGGTAAAGCTCAATACCTAAAAGGAGACTATGAATCTGCACAAGAGACTTTTGAGTACTTTATAGAAGATTTTAACCCAAAAGATCCTACTTCTCGAGTATATGAATCTCCAGAACGCAAGGCTACTCCAAAGGATCGCAAGAAAAATCAAGCCAACGAGCGGAAAATTCAAAAAAAGGAGAGAGAGAAAGTCAGAGAGGAAAAGGAGAAATCTAAAAAGCAATTAGCCAAGGAGAGAAAAAAGAAAAGAAAGGAGGCTGAGAAAGCACGAAAGCAAAGAAATAAGGATCGTAAAAAAGGTATTAAGACAACTCCTCCCCCACCAAAGGTTGAAAAGCCAGTAGAAGTAAGTCCGGTTGTCACAGCAAGTACTGATAATGAAGTACCTGTGAATGAAGATGAGGCTTATGTGGAGAGCATCCTCGAAGCTGAACAAAAAGCCAAAAACAAAAAAATAGAAGACGGTGATACTGGTGGCTTCCTGAAGCATAAACCAGCATACTATGAAGGGATGTTATGGCTTGTTAAAACTTTCATCGCAAGAGAAAAGTGGGTTGAAGCAAACTATTTCCTTGATAAATTAGAGACTGAGCCAAATGTCTTAGACAAGGTGAAAGAAGAACTGCCTATAGTGAGAGCAGACTACTTCCTGCAACAGAAGGACTATGGAAAGGCTACAGAGGCTCTTGTGTATGCCATGGAAAACACTTCCGACAGAATGCTCAAAGCAAGGATGTCTTTTATTCTTGCACAAGCATATCAAATGAATGGCCAGGCGTCTGAGGCTCAAAAGGCTTTTGATGCAGTAAAGAAGTATAAGACATCTTTTGAGATGGAGCTTAATGCAGATCTAAATCAACTTAAGAATGCATGGGCGGCAGGTACTTTATCAAGCGATGAAGTCACTCGCAAATTAGAGCGCATAGCGAAGCAAGATCGCAATCGAAACTATCTAGGCTCCATATACTTGAGTATTGCAGAAGTGAAAGTAGTAGATGGCGATCAAGTTGGTGCCATGGAATACTTCCAAAAAGCTCTTTCAAGTAGTGCGAATAACACGGTGAAATCCGATATCTACTATAGATTAGGTTCTCTCTTCTTTGCTAGAGAGAATTTTGAGCAAGCTAAGCTCTATTATGATAGCACACTGGTCGTCATGGACGAGAAAGACCCTCGCTTTAAGACTACTACGAGATATGCGGAGAGCCTTCGTGACATCGCTAAGAATATAGCCATTATCAACACTCAGGACAGTTTATTGGAATTAGGCTCAATGTCGAAAAGTCAATTGGAAAAATATGCAGAAGATATAGCCACCAAAGAATGGCGAGCCAAGACAGCTAAAGAAACAGAAGCTCAAGGAGGGTTTCAGACAACAACGTCTGTCTTTTCAGCGAATAGCAAATTCTTCGCCTACAATGAAATAGCCAAACAAAAAGGCAAAAGGGACTTCATAAAAAGGTGGGGAGACCGTCCACTTGAAGATAACTGGAGAAGGTCTCAAAAGTCAAGTAGTGTATTCGATCAAGAAGATCTATCGCTGGATGCACAAGAGTCGGAGATGCCAGAAAAAGAGTTGGAACAAGCCATAGATCGAATTCTAAGTACAATACCTAATGACGAAGCGGCAAGAGCAACTACAAATGCTACAATCGAAAAAGCAACATTTGAATTAGGAACCGGTCTTCGTACTTCGTTGAACAACTATAAGCGATCTAACGATGCTCTTTTGGATTTAATCAAGCGATATCCTAAGACTACACATAAGCCTGAAGCTTACTACTTCATCTATCTAAACTATATAGACTTAGGTGATGAAGCTATGGCCAATAACTACAAGGCTCTATTGATAAGTGAGTTTCCTAAGAACTCTTTCGCAAAATACCTGAAGAATCCAAATAGCGGAACTGCCTTGATCACTGAAGAAAGAGAGATCGAGATGTACTACGAAGACAC
>CALHUZ010000477.1 GCA_938039305.1 uncultured Saprospiraceae bacterium | reverse complement strand
GTTGCACTTCCGAAATAATTTCTGTGCCGCGCTTCTAAGCCGGTTATTAATGTTTGTAATTCTGCTTTTGAGGCATCATTAGTAACACTCGCAAGCGATGGATTATTCGGATCTGTGATCTCATCTACAGAACAAGAAGTCACCATAAGGCAAGCCACAAACACTGTCGATAAACTTATATATTTTAATATGTTTTTCATTTTTCTATTTTTTATCATTATCAACATCATCAATTAAAATGCTGCCTTTATGTGAAAAAATAATCTTCTTGAACTTGGGTATGGAGTAACTTCAATGTTACTCGTGACAGCTTGTGTACCGAAGTTGGATACTTCTGGATCATAACTTCCATAGTTCGTCCACAATAAGACATTGTTAGCAGAGACCCCCACTTTAAATCTGTCAAAAACGCCACCGAAGAAAGTTTGAGGGAGTGTATAGTAAATACCTATTTCTCTTAGCTTAACATAGCTCGTCTCTTCTATATATTCACCAGTATTTCCTCCTGCCCATGATCCAACTCGTTGATTACCATTAGATGTTCCATCTCCATCGTCGTCACCATTCCAGTTAGGAGTAGTTCCTCCTAAGTCCCAAAGTAAGGCTGAAAGATTGATTGCTCGTCCTCCTTTTTGATAGTGAAGGAGGAAGTTGATATCGATATTTGAACCTATTGAGATATCATTAGCTAAAGCCAGTGAGAAATCAGGTTGTCTATCTCCATAAACTGTAAATCCTAAAGGATCATCTGTCCCAGTTGGATTACCTACAATTGTAGTAGGTGAGAATCCCTCTGCAAATAGGTATGTACCAAGTGATGGACCGAATCCTCCAAGCGTCTGAACTGGAGCATCCCATCGAGTGATCTTTGAATCATTTGAACTAAAAATGAAACTTGTATTCATATTGATCTTCTCCGATCTTATAGAATTAATACCAAGGACAAGTTCTATTCCTTTGTTTTGAAGATCTCCTGCATTGGTTGCAATATCTGTTATTCCAGTTGATTCTGGAGGTGTAATATCAAAAATCAAATTACGCACCGTCTTATTGTATAAGGTAGCCTCAAGAGTGATTCTCTCATTTAAAAAACCTGCATCCAATCCGAATTCAAATTCAGAAGCTGTTTCTGGCGCAAGATTAGGATCTACACCTCTCGAACCAACTTGACCACCTAGACCACCTCCGATTAATTGTGGAGACAATGATTCATAGGTTACACCAAAGTTAGGAAGACCACCAGTCTCACCATAAGCAGCTCTAAGCTTTAATCTGTTGATAAAGCCCTCCGATTTCACGACACCTAAATTATGAAGATTAGCAGCTATAGATGCTTTAGGAAAAGCATACAATTTATCTTGTTGAGGATTAAGAGTAGACTTATCAAAGCGAACACCCACAGAAGCTATGAACTTATCATCGAAATTTAAATCCTCTTGAATGACATAACCGATATCAGTTACTTTTTGATTCTGTTGTGATTGAACACTTTGGACAGTGGCCCATCGAAGATTCGTCTGTCCTCCACTTAGTCCACGACCTCGTGAAAGTAAGAATTCAGAATCTTGATCAATTCTAACCATACCCGCTGACGTATTACTTGATATGGATCCAAAAGATCTATTGTATGTCAAGAACCCTTGGATGTTAGCATAGAAGTTATCCTGACGACCCCACATGACATCACCTGGATTCGCTTGTGCTTGTTGATGTTGCAGATTTTCTGGGAAATAAACTTGAGAATTACCACTCAGATAATCTATTCCTCCATTCACTTTAAATTTCAAAAATGAATTTTCATCTTGATATAGATCAAAATCAAGAGAAGCTGATGTGATAAATCTATCTACTTTCTGATTATTGACTCCTAAGTCACGAATAGCGATAGGATTATCATTGAAGTAAGGGTTGTTTGGATAATTACCATTTGCATCTGGGAATAGATTTGCATAAGACGGTGTGTATGCCAAGTTGTATCCGATACTTCCACCTGTATTATTCTGGTTGCCCGTAAATCCTCTATCATTATCTGTTTTGCTATACATAGAACTTACTGAAGCTCTGATATTATCAGTCAACTTATGGTCAATATTAGCTCTCAGTGAGTATCTCTCAAACCCTGTATTTTTTATAATTCCATCTTCTGAAAGAATACCTGCTGAAACTCTAAACTGCGTTTTTTCTGTTCCTCCTGACAAACCCAATTGAGTATTACTTAATAGAGCAGTTTCGCCATAGAAGTAATCTTCCCAATCAGTGTTACGACCTTCTGCCTCTGCTTGTCTTTGGGCTTCTAATTCTCCAGCATCTCCGCCAGAAAAATCATCAGTTCTCTGTGCATCCCAAATACCGAAGTTTTGAAAATTTTGACCTTTTGCGACACCTATGTCCTGTGAAAAGGTCACTGATGTTTCACCTGCTTTTCCTCTTTTAGTCGTTATGATGATCACACCAGCATTGGCTCTTGTACCATATATGGCTGCAGCTGATGGGCCTTTAAGTACTTCTATCTTTTCTATATCGTCTGGATTGATATCCGCAATACGATTAGCTGCATCATCCTGAGTCGCAGCACTTGCTCCTCCACTTGCTCCACTTACTTGCGTTCTACCGGTTCTAATAGAGCTGTTATTAACAAGTACTCCGTCAATAATATAGAGTGGCTGAGAAGAACCTGCACCAAGAGTTGATATACCTCTAAGTTGAACATTTACACCTCCTCCGGGACTTCCTCCATTGGCACTCATTTGAACTCCAGCTATTTTTCCAAATAGCGCGTTGTCAAGAGTTTGAGGTGAAGTATTACCGACCAGTTGTTCAGCTGTAAGCGAGGCAACTGAGTTTCCTGAGTTAGATCGTTTTACACCTGAAGCAAGTCCAGTCACAATAACCTCTTCAAGTTGATTAATATCTTCTTCCATAATGATGTCAAAGAAGCTGTCGTCACTGCTGATTGAAAATTCCTGTGTTCTGTATCCAAGATATGAGATCTGAAGAACTCCAGAATTGCTTGGAATATCAAGACTAAAAGATCCATCCAGATCAGTAGCTGTACCGATCGATGTTCCTTCTAAGAGAACCGAAACCCCAATTAGTGATCCCGAGTTGTCAGAAACTGTGCCTTTAATAGTGAACTGCCCATACAATCCAGAAGATAATATGGATAAAATCAACAAAGACACCATTTTTAGTTGGCGTAAGTGCATATTGTACAATTATTTATGTGGTTAACAAAAGAATGTGAATGTATAAAGAACGTTTTGACTTACTACAATGTGACCCTTCACAAACTCATCAATAATTGAATAAATGTCCCTATTACGCCAGATTGGTCAGCTTACCCCATGATATCTCCCATAAGCATAAAAAAGCCCATCACAGTAGTACTATGATGGGCTTATATATTTCTAAAAGACTTTCTACTGCTCAGTCACCCGAGATAGGATGCCTTTATCATCTTCAACTAACTCGGCATCAACAAAACCTCTATTGATAGCCTTTATTCTTGCTTTCTTAGCTTCATCGATAGTTTCAAATCCTCCTAAGATAAAGATCGTCCATTCTCCTTTTGTCCATTGCTCCAATCTTCCAAGGTCTAAAACATTGTCTACTTGAAACTTTAAAGGATCCATGTAGCTCGCAAGTTTTACCTTGTAAGAAGATTCCAAATTATAATCATTCACCCAACCGTCATCGTCAGTTGCAAAAGAAGAACTTGATGCATTTGATGATGTAGATGAATTCAACACTTCATAATTAGAAGTTGCTAAGACATCTCTTGTTATAAATGCATCTCTAAATCCACTGCCTTGTACATCGTTAAGAACTCTTTGTGCTTCAGCTCTTGTACCGTAATATCCAAGTCTAATCTTAACTGATGAAGACTTGAAAAATCTATAAAGCTGACCAAATGAAGACAACTGATCATAAGTACTTATCTGTCCTTCAGAACGCTTCAAAGAAGCCAACTGAATAAAGAATACTTCTGCGTATTCATCAACAAATGGTTGAGATGGTGAAGTGATTGAAATTAATTTAGCATCTGAGAAGTCCATCAACGTTTCTTCACTCATCACTGCTACAGACTCACCTGAGCTTACAGTAACAACCTTTGGTGAATCATCTTGTACTGCAAGTGTTTCTAAAAGAACATCTGACTTATTTGCTTCAGCGAGGTCATCTAAATTTACTGCTTCCGGAACATTTATTTCAACATGAGTCAACATCGGCTCCTGTGTCATCAATGGATGCGCAACATATATATCGTCCTTTCCTCTTCCTCCTAATCTGTTAGAAGTAAAGTAGAATGTACCATCTTCAAAATTAGGCTTGAGATAGTAATCATCTGAAGGAGAGTTAATTCCTTTTCCTAAGTTCTGTGCTTGAGACCAAAGACCATTAGTTGAAGTCGAAGAGAAATTATCATATCCTCCTAATCCAAAATGATAGTCGGAAGCAAAGTATAATTGCTCTCCATCAAAGAATGGAGTGATTTCCTTTCCTGCAGTATTAATTTCTGGGCCTAAGTTTTCAGGCTTTGACCATTTCCCATCTTGAAAGTTACTTACGTAAATATCAAATCCTCCAAGTCCACCTGGACGATTAGAAGAAAAGAACAATGCATTTCCGTTGTATCCAAGGTTTGGAAAAGCGTAAGAATACTCTATCTCATTATATGGAAATGGCTTTTCATTTGTAAAATCCCCGTCTTCGTTTGTTAAAGCAATGTAGATGCTCATATTGCTTTCATCTGAGAAGATCTGATTAGAACCTGTTGAGAATGTATTGCGCATGAAAGCTAACATCCTTCCATCCTTAGAATAACTAAGTGGACCAAGGTTATATATTTCTTTGTAGTCTGGTCTTAAGAATTCTACTTGACGATCTACACCCTCTTTAGCTACAGTAAATATCTGATTACCCGACTGATTGATATAACTCTCATTCTTCTTAGCATGCTGTCTAGTCAGATCGTCTCTGAAAGAACAGAAGACTACCTCATTATTATGAAAAGAAACACCAAAGTCAGACTTGTCTGAATTGAACTCAAAGTTGAGTATATCATACTTGTCTGGAGACTGAAGAAGTGACTTTGCATATTCTGTACTTGCTAACATATGATTAGCAACATCACTATCAACTGAAGCGTATTCAAAGAATACTGACTCAGCAAGATCATAAAGACCTACCTTTTTTAAGGCGGTAGCATATTGAAGCTTAAACTTAGATCCGATAGATGCATCCAGTGCAAATGCTTTCTCATACGCACCAAGTGCCTCAAGCAATTGATTAGTCATGAGATATGCTTCTCCTAACTGTGCATAACCAGTTGCATTATCTGGATATTTGGCGAGAGCCGTCTCGTAATTCTTAATGGCAAGATCAAAAGCCTTAAGATTAAGTAACTTTTCAGCTTTGGTAAATTCGCTTTGAGCGAAGCCTTGTGTCATCATAACTAAGGCAAAAGCTAACGTAGTAAATAGTCTTGTACTCATAATGAGGTTAATATTATTGATACGATAAAACAACATCTGTTGTCTAACAACGCAAATATATTAAATAAAATTACAATATGTATCTCCTTGACGGACATAATTGTTAGCGCTCAGAAGCCAACTTTGAGAGGAGGAACACTATCGACAGGCCAGCTATCATACATATGACTGCCGCAATCGTCCTTGGATCACCATAAGCAGCGAAATCAGAAGGCATAAGATTCAGCTCACTGATGATTTTGAATTCTTCAGCATTTGGCAATTTAATGCCATCCATTTCGACGGCATTGCCAGCTTGCTTATCGTAGATACTTGTGATCTTCTTCCACGGCCATAACTTGGCTAATGAGCCGATCAAAACCCCAATCATCGTTGCCATCGTATGCCCTGGGTACTTATTGAATAGGAATGTCAATATCCGAGCAAATGAGAACATCCCAACCAAAGTGCCTGAAGCAAAAATGCCGATCGGTATGAGCTGCGCAAAGTCCTGCTCTGTGATGATGGCCTTCAATCCATTGATAATTTGATCGTATAATCCAAGTAATAACAACACAAAGCTTCCGGATATACCAGGAAGCATCAAAGCTGAGATTGCTAAGCAACCAGAAAAAAACAGATAAAATGGGTTGTCAGATCCTGAGGAAGGAGCAAGGTTGGTAATCAAATATGCCAAAGCAGCTCCTGCAACAGCTCCAATAACAGCAGTTAAGGACCATTTTACATCTCGAGCCAAGTATATCGCACTGGCTATCACCAATCCAAAAAAGAAAGCCCAAAGCAGTATCTGATGATTCTCAAGCAAATGACTGATCAATAAGATCCCTGTCACCAAGCCTCCTAACATGCCCAAAAGGAGCCAAAGCAAGAACTTACCGTTGATTGCTTCCCAAAAGGCTTTTCGATCTGTAAGGATCAACCGAAGATTAGAAGGTGTAATCCCTTTAATCGTTGAAAGTAGCTCTTGATAGATGCCAGTTATAAAAGCAATAGTTCCACCTGAAACTCCAGGAATAGCTTCTGCCATACCCATTGCTCCTCCTTTCAGTAATAGCCCAATATTCATATTACGATAAGTTCTAATGTAAATGTAGCAAAA
>CALHUZ010000476.1 GCA_938039305.1 uncultured Saprospiraceae bacterium | reverse complement strand
CGCAAGTGTATTGCACAAAGCTTCTACTACGGGTACTGTCACTGATATTGACGGTTCATTCATGCTTGAACTCCCTGCTGGAGCTGAGCGTTTGGAAGTAAGTTATTTAGGTTACAACACATTTGAAGTTGCCTTAGACGGTACAGGTCCTAATTATGACCTCGGTATGGTCAAGTTAGGAGAAAATTCATTTGGTCTTGATGAGGTTGTTATCTCAGGTGTTATGGACATCGTTCAAGATAGACGCACACCAGTTGCGGTATCTACGATCACGACTGCTGAGATTCAAGCAAAAGGTGGAAATGTAGAATTTCCAGAATTGCTTAAGTCAACACCTTCTATCTATGTTGCTGGTCAAGCAGGTGGATACGGAGACTCTGAAGTATTCACAAGAGGATTTGACCAGACGAACACTGCATTCTTGCTTAACGGCCAGCCAATCAACGGCATGGAAGATGGTAAAATGTACTGGTCTAACTGGTCTGGTATGACTGATGTTGCATCAGCAGTTCAGGTTCAGAGAGGACTTGGATCATCTAAGTTAGCTATCTCATCTGTAGGCGGAACAACTAACATCATTATGAAGCCAACGGCTCAGACAAAAGGTGGATCTGTTAGTTTCCTTCGCGGAAATGATAACTACAATAAGGTTACAGCTTCGTACAACACAGGTATGCAAGGGAAGTTTGGTATGAGTGTACTTCTTACACATTGGCAAGGAGACGGATGGGCAGATGGTACAGCTGGTCAAGGTCAGAGTTACTTCATCTCAGCTGGATATCAAGCAAGTCCAAGATCACAGTTTAACTTTCTGATCACAGGTGCTCCACAATGGCACGATCAGAACTTCGATGACAACATAAGCGATCATTTCAACGCAAGTGGAGAGTTCGACATCAAGTATAACGGTAATTGGGGTATGCTTAATGGAGAGGAGTTTACTTCAAGAAGAAACTACTATCACAAGCCAGTTGCTAACTTAAATTGGGAATACGATTTAAACGACAAGTCTAAGTTATCTACTGTACTATATGGCTCTTGGGGCCGTGGAGGTGGTTCTGGAGGAATCGGAAATAGTGCAAATAGAGTATTCACTGATATTGATGGATTCTCACAGTGGGATTTTGATGCAATTGTATCTGCCAATCAAGCTTCCTCTGCTGCTGGCGGTGACGGTAATGAATATGTACTTAGAAACTCTGTGAATAATCACAGTTGGTATGGTTTAGTTTCTAACTACGAAACGATCTTATCTCAAGAACTTACATTCTCATTAGGTATAGACATGAGATCTTACAGAGGGTCGCACTTTAGAGAAGTAAGAGATCTTCTTGGAGCTTCAGCTTATAGCCAGAGAGCTAACGCAAGATTTGATGCAAGAGAAATCACTTCTGAGTTCTCGGCTGATCCTTGGGCTGGATTGACTAGTTTCGGTGAGCTTAATGAAAGAATAGCTTATAATAATGATGAAACAATTAGATATGCAGGGATATTCGGTCAATTAGAATATTCTAAGAACGCTTTTAGTGGATATATCCAGAGTGCAGTTTCTAATCAGAGTCACGTAAGATTTGAGCTTTTCAATGAAACAGAAGCAAATGAAGCTTCTGAGAAAGTTAGTAATCTTGGTTACAACTTGAAAACTGGATTTAGTCTTGAACTTAACGAGAACAGTAACTTCTTTGTAAACACAGGTTTCTATCAGAGACAACCGTTCCACGATAACATCTACTTGAACTTTAGCAACTTTGTTAACGTAGTAACTGTTCCAGAAAAGATTTTTGGATTAGAGGCTGGATACAAGTTTGCTACAAGAGACTTCGTCCTCAACTTGAATGCATATCGTACTTCTTGGAAAGATCGTGCTTCTACAAGCACTCTTAGAGAAGGAGACATGCTACCTAACGGTGTTGTTGTTGGAGATGCTGATGTATTCCAAAATGCTATACAAGATCAATTACACACTGGATTAGAACTTGATTTCTCATATGATATCAATAGATCTTTCAGACTGAAAGGATTTGCTTCAGTTGGAAACTGGGTATATGATGGTGACAGCAGAAGCCAATACTTCAATGATAACAGAGAGCTTATCTTAGAAAACTCAGGAGATGCAATCGACGGAATTAAAGTAGGAGGATCCGCTCAAACTACATTTGGATTGGGTGCTGACTATAAGATAGGAAAGTCGTTCAAAATCGATGTTGACTACAATCACTATGCTAACCTTTACTCAAGGGTAAGTGCTGATAGAGGTGAGTTGAAGTTGCCTTCATTTGGATTGTTCGACCTTGGACTTTCATATAGAATCAATATGTCAGATAACAGATTGATGAACTTCAGAGTAAATGTTTACAACCTTATGGGAACTGAATATATCTCAAGAGGTACTTCTACGAACGCTGCAAGCA
This sequence comes from uncultured Saprospiraceae bacterium, assembly GCA_938039305.1. Classification (GTDB taxonomy): domain Bacteria; phylum Bacteroidota; class Bacteroidia; order Chitinophagales; family Saprospiraceae; genus JAJRXG01. The sequence continues at coordinate 288 of CALHUZ010000476.1, read as the reverse complement.
CAACAGAAAGTGAAAACTGGAACGGTGTGAACATAAGCAACCGTGTACAATTCGGAAAGACGAGAACTTGGAACGTGTCTGCACGTTACTCTTTCTAATCTAATCCGTTAGAATATATAAGGGCTGTTCAACTATGTTGAACAGCCTTTTTTTTATCTCAGTCCAAAAGAACCTTTCTTTCGTCTAAATACAGCTATCGCTCAGAATATAATCTTGTAACATTAATAATCGGTTTTATTAAATAGTAGCCCCTATGACGTTCTTAATCACTTAACATTCAGAAAGAAA
>CALHUZ010000475.1 GCA_938039305.1 uncultured Saprospiraceae bacterium | reverse complement strand
TCGACTTGATTCGCTATAACCATACTTGACAGCATTCTCAACAAGCGGTTGTAGCAAAGATCTTGGTATGGATTGAGATCTTGCTTCATCAGATACCTCAAAGACGTATTCAAGCCTTTCGGCAAATCTTATTTTTTCAATCTCTAAGTACTCTTTGATCATCTCTACCTCTTCTGAGACTTGCGTCAAATGTTCTGAATGACGATTAGAAAAGTGCCGCATGAACTTGGACACGTTCAAGGTCATCTCTTCCGCTTTTTCTGGATCAGATTTTATTAGGCTTGCGATGGAGTTGAGGGTATTGTATAGGAAGTGTGGATTGAGTCGGGCTTGGAGGCTGTTGAGTTGGGCTGTTGTGTTTAGTTGGTTATGTATAGCACTATTTTTCTCTTTTCTTATTCTTCTATAATTTTTAATTCCAAATATCACAAGGCTGGCAAAAGAGAATGCATATCCGTAATAATAGCCAGTCCATACGTTAATAGCAAGCGCATTTTCACTACTATAAAATGTACTTGTTGCCAATTCAGGATACACCAAAACAGTCACCTCGTAAGAGATGTAATAAGCCAACGCAAAAACTACGCAGATAGAGACGAACTTAAATGCTTGACGACCATATCTATCTTTTAATTTATTCGCTATTCTATAGGGATATATCCATAAAGTGGATATCAAGAATAATAATACAAACGCACTTGCAGAAAACGATCTTCTTATTTCTGGAGGTTCTACAGGAGATGAGAACCTATTAGAACTATAAAACCCAATAGCAGCTAAGCCAATTACTAATAATACTCTAGCAAAAATTCTAAATCGATCTGGGATAAAACTAAATAAATATATTCCAAAGAAAAAAATAAAAAACCCGGGTGATAAAATATACCAACCTATTGATTCAACGTAGAAAGCATTAGTAATTACATTCCTAAATGCAACTAGTATGTCACCCTTTTCTAATTCTTCATTTATATTTGGATGAATGAATCTTGATGATTCTTTCCACTCTAAATCGCTATTTTCAAGGTACTTCTTTGCCCAGACCGAGTTGATCTTTTCAACAACCAATGAGTCTTCCAGTGTATAAAGACTTCTAAACTCACCCTTGGCCTGCTGGCCAACTTTTGCAAAATGAGGTGGATTAGTATTAAAAACAACGATATCATTCACATGCAACTTTGCAAGCGTATCTCGGTACTGCCTCACAAAAGTTACATTTTCCGCAGGACCTTGATAGCCGGTCCAGCTTATCGTCCCTTGATCCAAAAACATATAAGGGAAAACTAACAGTAGTGTACAAACGACAACAACCCCTATCAAATACTTCATAACATCTTGAATTTACTATAAAGCACATAATAACTCATCATACAACAAAGCACTTTCTGACCAACTGGACTATAGCGGAGTGAACTGGATTATTACCATCCAACCTCACTCAACTCCGTTAAATAGATAAAATAATCGCCTCTAAATCAGAGGTTTATAGATCTCCCAGAAAAAAGAATGCAATTGGTGTAATAATCCTTACCCTTAATGCTACTAACCTTATAGATCCAAAATCGAAAGGCATAACATGGCATTAGACAAAGCCAAACTTGTAGAAATAATAAATGATCACAAGGGGATCATATACAAGATAGTGAACGTTTATGCCGAAGATCCAGAAGATCGCAAAGATCTTGAGCAAGAGGTAATCATTCAGATATGGAAATCCCTAGACAGCTATAAAGGAGATGCGCAGATCTCAACATGGATTTATCGAGTAGCCCTGAACGTGTCCATAGCTCATAAACGAAAAGAAAAAAACAGAAAGAAAGTCAACGAACCGCTTGGCAATCTTTTGGTTGAACCAAAAGTTAACACTTCATTAGAAAATGAGAAGACGCAACAACTCTATCATTTTATAAATCAACTCGACAAATTCAACAAAGCCATCATTGTACTTTATCTCGATGGTTATAGCTACCAAGAAATTTCTGATATCGTAGGAATAACTAAAACCAACGTTGGAGTCAAAATCAATAGAATAAAAGCGCTCTTATCGAAGCAATTTGAGAATGTAGTAAAATAAATTATCATGGAATTAGATGAATTAAAAACACTATGGCAGAAGGACTCTAAGAGACTTCAGCAATCTCTAATATTGAATAAAAAATTATTGAAGAAGGGAACAATCAGTAAATTTGAGAAACACCGTTGGTTCATGACTTTTGGAAGAAACATGGCTTTAGTCTACGCAGGAATCTCAATTGTATTAGCCATCTATTTTTATAATTTGTACATATATAACATCCCTCTTCTCATTGGAGCGTTTGCCATGATATGGAGCTTCAAATCACACCTGGCAATAGGAGGGAAAGCAGATTATCAAGCGTTGTCCATTTTAGACTTGCAGAAGAAGATTCACAACTTTAAAATTCACATAAGAAAAAACAAGTACTATGATGGACTGGTAGTCGCCTTTTGGTTTCTTACTGTTACCCCTCCATATTTAAAATATTCTAGTGGCTATGATATCTATAGCTCTATCCCTAACCTGCCTTATACAATAGGAGTAGCATTGTTAAGTACGATTGCGTTTGCTTATATATGCCACAAACTATATGAATGGACAGATAGCGACATGGAAGATGCAGTAAACAATTTGGAAGAGATTCTTCTGTTCGAAGACTCTGATTTTTAATCTTCTTAAAATACTCAATCTTCTGAAGCCGGAATCTTGAATCAACTTATGCGGTGAATAATCAAGGTAATCGCCACACAATCTGCGGAGATTAGTAATATTGTAACAATGACGACTTAAGCTAACATCTCCATATCATAAAGATCCAACCCCTTCGCCCAATAATCCTTCTCAGTACGAATCAAACTGAAACCCATCCTTTCAAAAAACTTGTATGCAGTCTGAGATGTTTTAGCTCTGAACTTTTTAACCCTATCGTCCTTTTTCAAGATAGCAAGACAGTGTTCAACTAATGCCCTACCCAGTCCTTGGCCAGCACTTTCTGGATGCAGAAAAATCCATGTGATAGTTCCTGATAGATTTTCTTCTACAGCACATCCGGAAGCACCGACAACCTTATTGTCTACCTCAATCACATAGTAAGTCTCAGGTGGTTTATCGAGATAACTTTCAAGACCCTTGAGTTCTTCTATACCAAAATGCTTTGGCACATTTAGATGGAATATTTCCACGAGCCTCGACTTATCATCCGGCCTGTAAGATCTAATTGAAGTAGACATAAGTCGTAGTTAAAATTTATAAGACTAACTT
>CALHUZ010000474.1 GCA_938039305.1 uncultured Saprospiraceae bacterium | reverse complement strand
AAAACACGCGAAGTATAAATATCTCATAGCTATCATATCGATGACAGCGGCAAGATAACCACAATTATGATGTCTTAAAAAATAAGAAAGGGCTATAGAGACAATCTGACGCTTAGAGCCAATTACGTAATGCTACGTTTACTCTCTAAAATAAGGGCCAGAGAAACGAATACTACAAAGCATGCTATACTTGAGAGCTCAATAGTATTAAGCCATCCATACTCTATGATACCGATTTTATCTGTGCGAAACATGCCCACATCTTTAACAATAAGTGGATAGCTATATGGATAAAACTTAGACAAAGGGTTATTGAGCGAACCTATGATGATACCAACTACAAATCCTATAACCCCAATACATGCTGGCAACAAAAAGCCTTTAAACCTAAGTGATAAAAAGAATTGTATCCCAAGAACGCCAAGCAATGCAATTATAGAATGAGAAAATGAACTAAGCATTTTAGAAAATAGAATTGGGAAGTATCCAAACTCTAACTCAGGCAAAAAGAAGTCTAACATATATCCGCATATCACCATGCAAATACAGAGAGCGATTATTGTAAAAAGAAGCCATAACAATAATGTAATGAGTTTCACTACTATAGTCGAAATTCTATGCTTTGGCGCTACATATAAGTGCTTCCAAGCATTCGCTTGATGCTCTATATAAATAGCAGCTCCAACCAATAGCACAATGAATGGTATTGCCATAAAAATAAAGAAGATACCATTAGTCGCTACAATCAGTTTGCGCCAAGGATTGTCACCCAGCCCTGCGACAGAATTGACATCTAAAAAATGAGAAGCAAACATGACCGCCATCATTACAAAAAGCACAACTGCTGTCAGCCAAAATATCGGTGGATACTTAAGCTTAATAAATTCTGCACGGAGTGTTTTGATACTAAACATAAGCAGCTTTACTTTTTTGCAATTGACAAGAACATATCTTCAAGATTCTTCCGTTTAGGGGTAAACTCATAAACATCAATACCTTGTTTAACTAAAGAGCGAAGTACTTTAGGTAAAGTATCTGCATGGTCTATACTGAGCGTGATCATATGATCATTAACAATAGGGCTGTATTGATCACCTAAACTCTCTATCGTTTTAGGAATATCCTTCACTTCAATATCCACTTGAACATTCTGTTGTCGAAGTTCTTTCAGCTCATTGATACTTCCTTGAAACACTATCCTTCCATCTTTTATAATCCCAAGTTGTGTGACTATCCTTTCTACCTCATGAAGTATATGACTTGAGAGGATGATCGTCTTCCCTTCATCTCGGAGTCGCTGAAGTAAATTTCGAAGATCTCTGATGCCCATCGGATCAAGGCCATTAGTAGGCTCATCTAACAATAATATCTCAGGATCGTGAAGCAACGCTATCGCTAATCCAAGTCGCTGCTTCATGCCTGTTGAAAAGGCCTCTGTTTTTTTCTTACCGACTTGATCAAGATCTACAATCTTCAACACCTCATCTACACGGTTTGGAGACACATCGAAATAGTCACACCATATCCTAAGATTATCTCTTGCAGAAAGATGAGCATACAATGAAGAATTTTCAATTAAGGATCCTATATGCTTGTAGTGATTGGGATAGCTGTCTTTTATATTTTTCCCCAAAATTGTTATACGGCCTTCATTTGCCTTGAGCAATCCAAGGATCAATCGCATGGTTGTAGTTTTCCCAGCACCATTAGCACCCAAAAAACCGTAGATACTCCCTTGCTCCACTTCAAGATTGATATCATGCAAGACTTTTTCCTTCCTTGTATATCCGAAGTTTATATTTTCTAATTGTATAGCAGGCATATCTTATTGGTTAGATTTTTCTGCATTCTTAATAGCAAGTATTGCTTTTTTCAAAAGGCGATCATTTTGCCCAGCTGTGAAGTTGGCAGCAAGACTAATGTCCCAAGTTGGTATATAAATCATATGCGTCCCCCAAAGACCACCATGCATGTAGCCATCTTCACCATAAATAGAAAACTGCCATAAACCATATCTATAGTCTTTGTGTCTTCGATCATCTGCTGGTTTATAACTTGTGAAATATTGAGGTTCTGTCTTCATAAGTTCTAAAGTCTCTTCTTTATCAAAAACTTCATGTTTAAAGAGGGCCCTGATAAACTTTGTCAAGTCTTGACAAGTTGATACTAACCCACCACCTCCATAAAGATCTATAGAGGCATCAAACTCAGTAGCATCTGTGCGACCCAAATACCTATGCACTGGATCCATCAAACCCTCAGGTGCAGGCTCTAAAGTTTCCAACCAAGTATGGTTAAGCTCAAGTCTTTCAAAACTAAGTAGTTCTCTTAACCCCTTGGCTAAGTCGCCATTATAAAACAACTCTATGATCTCACCCAAAAGAACATATCCTGTATCACTATATCTATATAGTTCTCCAGGTTCGCCGACCTTGTCTCCCCATTTGATAGCACCTTCTAATTGTTCAGTCCTCGTCCATCTATGACTTGGATCCTTCATACATGCATCGATATATGCATCATGGTTAGCAGCATAATCAAAAAATCCACTTGTATGATTAAGGCAATGACGGATCAATATTTTATTGACGTCGTAGCCATCTTTCTTAAGTATATCTATATGTTCTTGAGAGATAAACTTTCCGATAGGATCGTCAATAGATAGGCTATCCATCTCATGTAGCCTCAAAATAGACATCGCTACAAATGTCTTTGTGACACTTGCAATGCGAAAAGGTTGGTCACTCGATAGTTCATCCTCCTTCTCACGACTATCATAACCAACAGAACCTGTCCAACTTCCCCCATCAAGACTTGGAGACAAAACACTCAATGTTACTCCTGGTATGCTACCAAAAGAGCCATCTATGGACTCATTGAGCAGGAGCTCAAGCGTGGTTTCTAAATCGACATCTGAAGAAGAAACATCTACATCATCTCTACAAGCCACCAAGGACAAAAAGAAAACAAGAAAAATTGTTAATCGTTTCATGAATCACAAATATGGCAACTTAACATAAGCTTCCATTGTAAAAATTCGTCACAAACGAGTTAATGCAAATTCACAACGGCCGAAAAGTTCGTAGTCCCGGTGTTCTAAGTAATTGAGCTGGAGTAAAATTAGCATAGCGTTTAACCTCCTTGATAAAATGGCTCTGATCAAAGTAGCCATACTTCGCAACGTAGTGAGTCCAATCATCATTCTGGGTATCATAGATCTCTTCGACTGCCGCTTTATATCTGCCTAAGGTTTGATATTTTTTGGGCGTCATGCCAGTTTCCTTTTTAAAATATCGCTCTAAAGTAGAATAGGAATAGCGAGTAATATCCTTCATAGCTTGGAGAGATCGACTTGAGTCAAATGAAGTGTTCTTGTTCTGTTCAACTTCATTAAATATCTCAGTTACAAACCCCGTACTTTCTTTATCCATCCGTTCAAGAAACCAGTCATCAAGAATATCTGACATCTGATCTTCCGAGACTTCTTTTAGATGATCAGCTAAGGTATTTATGCTATCACCAAACACTTCCTCTGCATCACAGACAGATTTTCTAATTAAGTCCTTAGGGGAAATATTAATAAAAGGAAGTAACGCTGATAATGACCTCGGCTTGAACTGTATGACTATAAAACGATCAAGGTGCTTGGCATCAAACAAAAACTCTTCGTCTATATGACTGGCCAAAAGATGTTTGTTCGTTTCTCCAGTTATCCCTAAGTATCTAAAATCAAGCTTCCCCTTGAGCATCAATATTATCTCCGGCCTGATTCCTGGATAATCATAAACAACCCGAGAAGATTGAAACAAATCTTCAGCACTATCAATCACCCAATAATGATCTATGTACTTACTAAGTTCGCTGTGTTGAGGAAGGTGTTTCATTATTGACTCTTTAAAGACGAAGACACAACTTCATTTGTTACGTACGGTTCAAAATAAATGTCAAATTGATTCAAACACATACATGACTAACTTTCATAACCGTAAAATTAGTTCGACTCACTATCTTTAAGCAACATCTGAAAGATAACCATGGGCAGCAGAAGAGATTTTATTAAACATTCTGGATCAGTATTGGCTCTATCAGCATTAAGCCCTTATACTCTTGATGTACTACAAAGAGCAAAGCCTTGGCGAGTCTCTCTCATCGGGACAGGCTGGTATGGAACCAGTGACCTACTTAGACTTATTCAGGTAGCCAATATCGAAGTCGTCGGTCTCTGTGATGTCGATAGCAGACAACTTCATAAAGCCGAGATGCGCATCAGATCTCGCATATCATCAAAGTATAAACTCCCCACATACAGCAACTATCAGGACATGTTGCGGCAGCAGCAACCTGAGATAGTATTGATTGGATCACCCGATCATTGGCATGCCCTTCAGGCTATAGACTCCATTAAGTCAGGTGCTCATGTATATCTACAAAAGCCAGTTAGTGTTGATGTTTTAGAGGGCGAAGCAATATTAGCCACTGCAAGAAAGTATAACAAAGTAGTTCAAATAGGCACCCAAAGAAGAAGCACTCATCACTTGATCAATGCGAAAAACAAGATCATCGATGAAGGAAAACTGGGAAAGATATCTCATGTAGAGATGTGCTGCTATTATCATATGAGGGCTAACAAGAACCCACAAATTCAAGCAATACCAGATCATCTCAATTACAACCAATATGTAGGTCCCGCAACCTATCGACCGTATGATGGATTACCACATAGAGGTTGGTGGCGTGCGCTCACGGAATACAGTAATGGCATCATGGGAGACATGTGCGTACATATGTATGATACAGTGAGATGGTTGCTTGACTTAGGCTGGGCGGATCAAGTGTATTCCTCTGGTGGCATATACATGCAGAAAGACAGCAAGGCAAATACAGCCGATACCCAAACTGCCATATTCAGTCATAAAGAATTGAACTGCACCTGGCAACATCGGTCATGGGGACCACCTACA
>CALHUZ010000473.1 GCA_938039305.1 uncultured Saprospiraceae bacterium | reverse complement strand
ACTACACTATCACATCCATTTGCGGCTGTTAAAATATCAACGCCTGTTGGATTGGATTCATCATAGGTTGATGTTCCGACGACTACACTATAGCCATCCCCTTGACACCCATTGTATGTTTCTGTTCCCGTGGTATTAGGCAAAAAAGTCAAGGTAGTAGTCACTATGCTATCACATCCATTAGCAGCGACCAGCGTATTTACACCAGTAGGAGTTGATTCATCATAGGTTGATGTTCCGACAGTTATACTATATCCATCACCAACACAGCCATTGTAAGTTTCCATACCCACAGCATTAGGCAGGAACGTCAAAGTTGTCGTCACGACACTATCGCAATCATCAAAGGTCTTTAAAGTATCTACTCCAGTTGGGGTAAGTTCATCGTATGTGCTGGTGCCAACAGTGACCATGTAACCATCTCCTTGGCATCCAGTATACAGCTCTTCACCAGTTGTATCTCCAAAATCTGAAGGGTAACTATCGTCGGACGTTGCAGTGAATCCTGCTAGAATAATGTACACGGAGGTGATTATAACTATACCTATGACATTAACACCCTTATAGAATAAGGTTCTTTTCATTAAACTCAGGTTACGCACTTACCACCTTAGGGAGAAATGATAAATACTTAGGTTAGGTTGTCACGGTGGGTATAGGTATGTAACAAAGCTAAATAACATATATAACAATTATGTCTATATATAAAATTTTAACATATTAAATTTTCATATGTGATAAAGTGTTCATAAAAACCAATTTGGCTACAGTTGATTCTTTTTTATTTGTATATGATTGAAACACTTTCTATCAAATAGCGGTTTTAAGATATTTCATTTATCGAAACATGAAGGAAGGCTCATATTAAAGAAAAATGTAAAGTTTCCTTTGGTTTATAAATGAGATTTTATGGGCTGTTTATATACCCGAATCATGGAAGGATCTAGTGACTAAAATTATGAGTCTAAAGTGGTATGTAACCCATAGGCAGATAATTCACCAAATAGTCATACATTTGCAGCGCTAAAACAGATTTTCGTAATCGCCTTTTGGTGAAATTTTTAAAAATTATGGCTGAGTATTTAACTAAAGAGAAGAAGGAAGAGATTTTCACGCAGTATGGTGGAAGTGCAAAGAATACCGGTTCTGTAGAAGGACAGGTGGCATTGTTTAATTTTCGTATCAACGAATTATCTCAACACTTAAGAGAAAATAAAAAGGATCACTCTTGTAGAAGAGCCCTGCTTACTCTTGTTGGTAAGAGAAAGCGTTTATTAAAGTACATTGCTTCTAAGGACATTCAGAAGTATAGAAGTTTGATTGAAGAATTAGGCATCAGAAAGTAATGATGACCACCTACAGTTCTTTTAGAAAAGATCATGTTATAAGGCTCTATTAATTAAGACTACTCACGCTAAAGTGTGTGGGTGCTACTCCTATGTGAAATAGGAAACCAAAATACACAGGACGATCAACTCAATCTCCTGTGATAAGCTAACAAGGCGTGAGAAGAGAGAAATTAATGCGCCTTACAAAACAACATATTCAACATGGGTTTAAAAACACCTATTAGTACTTCATTCACACTGCCTACAGGAGAAGAAGTCACACTTGAGACCGGTAAATTAGCCACTCAGGCGCATGGATCTTGCGTGGTCAAGGTCGGCAAAATGATGATTTTTGCATCAGTAGTATCAAGCTATGAGATGAGAGAAGGACAAAGCTTCTTTCCATTATCAGTAGATTATCAAGAAAAGTACGCAGCAGCAGGTAGAATACCTGGTAACTTCTTTAGAAGAGAGACAAGGCTTTCTGATCATGAAGTTCTTATATGTAGGTTGATTGATAGACCTTTAAGACCGTTGTTCCCGGATGGTTATATGTTTGATACACAGATCATCATTAACTTGATATCTGCTGATGAAAATGTAAAGCCAGACACTTATGCAGCGTTGGCAGCATCTACAGCATTGTCTGTATCTGACATACCATTCGCTGGTCCAATCTCAGAAGCAAGAGTTGCTAAGATAAATGGTGAATATGTAGTGAATCCATCTCCGGAGGCGTTAGAAGGTGCAAGCCTTGATGTAATAGTTGCAGCTACTAAGGAAAATGTGATGATGGTAGAAGGTGAGTCTCAAGAATGTAGTGAGGCAGAGCTTATAGAAGCTATCAAAATAGGACATGAAGCAATAAAGACACAGTGTGATGCACAGTTGGCGCTTGCTCAACTCGTAGGTGATAAAGCTCTGATCAAGAGACCTGTTATTTTACCAGAAGTAAATGAAGAGGCTAAAGCAGCTGTAAAGGCATTCGCGTCAGATAAGATCATGGTTGTTGCTAAAGGAAAGTTGGACAAGCTGAATCGTAAGAATCAGTTTAAGGCTATCAAAGAGGAGATGAAGGCTCACTTTGAAGAGACAAAGGACGAAGAGTGGTTAGAAGCGAATATGAGTGATGCTAAAAATGCATTGGACAAACTCAAGAAAGAATTGATCCGTGAGATGGTTATGTCTGAAGAGATGAGACTTGACGGTAGAGCATTAGATGAAGTAAGACCGATCTGGACAGAGATAGATTATTTGCCGTCAGCGCACGGATCAGCTATCTTTAATAGAGGAGAGACTCAATCTTTGACGTCAGTTACTTTAGGTACTAAGTTGGATCGCCAGATGGTCGATACAGCTATAGGGACAGGGTTTGAGAAGTTCATACTACATTATAACTTCCCTGCACTTTCAGTAGGAGAGACTAAGCCGATGAGAGGCCCAGGACGTAGAGAAGTTGGTCACGCCAACCTTGCGGGAAGATCGCTCAAGCAGCTGCTTCCAGATGACCTTCCATACACACTAAGAGTTGTGTCAGATATACTTGAGTCTAATGGTTCATCATCTATGGCAACAGTATGTGCTGGATCTATGGCGCTGATGGATGCGGGTATTGGTCTTATCAAGCCAGTCTCAGGTATCGCTATGGGTATGATCTCAGATGGTACACGTCATTCTATCCTTACGGATATTTTAGGAGATGAGGACGCACTTGGAGATATGGATTTCAAGGTAACTGGTACTAAAGATGGTATTACAGGATGTCAGATGGACATTAAGATAGATGGTCTTCCATATGAGCATTTAGAGAAGGCATTGATGCAAGCTAAAGATGCTAGAATTCATATTCTAAATGAAATGGACAAGACGATCACAGAAGCGCGACCAGAGCCAAAAGATCATGCACCACGTATGATCGAGATCCATATCGACAAAGAGTTTATCGGTGCTGTGATTGGACCAGGAGGAAAAGTGATCCAAGAGATGCAAGCAGTCACTGGGACAACTATTAACATAGATGAGGTAGATAATGAAGGTGTAGTAAGTATCTTCTCTACAAATGCTGCAGGAATCAAAGAGGCTAAGCGCATGATCGATGATATCGCATTCAAGCCACAGGTTGGTGATGAGTTTGATGCAGTCGTAGCGAGTGTTATGCCTTATGGTGTATTCGTTGATTTCAAAGGAAAGAGTGGACTACTTCACGTATCCGAGATTTCATGGACTCGTATCGATAAAGTAGAAGATTTCTATAAGGTTGGAGATGATGTCAAAGTGAAATTAGTTGGAGTAGATCCTAAAACTGGTAAGTTCAGACTATCAAGAAAAGTGCTACTTCCAAAGCCTGAGCGAAAGCCAAGAGAGGAAGGTGGCGATAGAAGAGATTAGAATATAAATACGGGCTGAGTCGGCATGTCTTTGATGTGTGAGGATTCGAGAAGCCAGATAGAATAAGAAAAAAGGAATACTTCTCAGAAGTATTCCTTTTTAACTTTTAGCTGTTCACAGAGCTAAGTATATAGAGGTCAAGCGATTACGTTTGGCAAGGTGCTTTGCACTTGAGTGTTAACAAGTTATTTATGGTATTTTTTTTGATCTGAGTAAACTTTATTCCTGCTTTACACGTATTATATATAACTCGATACAACATATTGATGATGTTGTCAAGGGTAAATACATTTTTTTCAAGAAATAGCGAGCGTTTTTAATGAGACAACTTAAGATAACCAACAAAATAACCAACCGAGAGAGTCTTTCACTGGATAAGTATCTCAATGACATTAGTAAAATAGATTTGCTCACTGCAGATGAGGAGGCGGACTTGGCGCGTAAAATTAGAGCTGGCGATGAAGCAGCATTAGAGAGAATGACGAAGTCAAATCTCAGATTCGTAGTTTCTGTATCTAAGCAATACCAAAATCAAGGACTTTCACTAAGTGATTTAATCAATGAAGGCAATGTCGGCTTGATGAAGGCTGCTAAGAGATTTGATGAGACAAAAGGATTTAAGTTTATTTCATACGCAGTATGGTGGATCCGTCAGTCTATTCTTCAAGCAATTGTGGAACATGCGAGAATCGTAAGACTACCACTTAACAAGGTAGGTTCATATAAAAAAGTGAATGACGCGGTTGTGTCATTTGTACAAGAATTTGAAAGGGAGCCATCAGACGAAGAGTTAGGTGAGATCTTAGAAATGCGTCCGAAGGATGTAACTAAGATGAAGCAAAACGGTAGTCGTCATTTATCATTTGATGCACCTATAGGTGGAGATGATGGTGATGCAACTATGTTAGACCTTCTGACATTTGAAACGGACAAAGCTCCTGACAACAAGCTCATGGAGGATTCTCTGAGAGATGAGGTTAAGTATGGTCTTTCTATGCTCTCTTCGAGAGAAGTAGAAGTCCTTACAGCATATTATGGTCTAAGAGGCCGTAAAGCTATGACACTTGAAGAGATCGGAGAATTATACGGTCTTACTCGAGAGCGCGTACGCCAGATCAAGGAAAGATCTATACGTCGCTTACGCAAATCAGTTAATAAAGATAGTCTGAAGTCATACTTGGGTTAATCCAAGGGTTGGTTTTAAAATTCTAATTCTTCTCCTATGACGCGCATGGTCTTAGCCCTTGTTTTGGGTGGTGCTTTGTATTTTATCCTTAGGGAGATCATGAAATATAAGAGTGGTATCAGTGGTACAAGGTCTGCTGCCATCAAAGATTTATTAGAATTAGAAGAGATTGTAGATGGATATGAGTTGGCACCATGGCATCTTGAGGAGATTGATTTGATATCCCGCAACTATGAAGTACAGACAAAGTCAGAACTGCATGCTTATGTAGACTATGGGTGTTTCTTCTCTATTTATGAGGAGCCTATCATGGCTTATGCCACTAAGGAATACAAAAACAATGAGCGCAGACTCATTGTCTTAAGGTTCAATGAAAGCACTTATCATTTCAATATACTGGGCTCAAGAGTAGAAATGACTCAAGGAGGAAAGGCTATTGGCCAAGTCTCTTTGGACAATGGACTTGAGATAGACTTACGTGGGAATCAAGCGCAGATAGATACAACAGATGGCGTCGGACTGATACCACTGTCTCTTGATAAGAAAGAGATATTAGGTATCGCAACTGATGACGAGCAAGCTGGATCTACAGGAAGAATGTTGAAAAAGCTCAATGATTATGATGAAAAAGATGGAGAACTTATTCTTCTGTCTATATCATTCGCATTAGCAAATAAACAAATATGATCTTTTATTCATTACATTAGCGAAGCTAAATGCATTGATCATGAGTATACTTGATGTAGCCCGATTAGTAGTTTATAGATTCCATGAAAAGGGTCTGGAAATATTCTTAGTCAATTCTGACCTAAAGGCGATTCCTGATGTCTGGAAATTGCCTAACTGTGATACCGTTAAGTTATCGGACAAGTTGGATGAAGAAGACTTCATAGAGATAGACATCGAGGGAGAAGGTGACTCATCAAGACTGATCGCAGTAGAAGGTGACTGGCATACGATGCCTTCCATCAGAGGGCTAGTGAAGCATGATATTAAGATCGCTAAGAACATGGTCAAAGAAGCGCTTCCAGGTATCGATAAAGGAGCTTTTTTTGCAGTTAAAGAAGTAGTTAAAAAGTTGCTTCCAGAAGAATACAAAGCGGTCAAAGAATTGAAGGATGTATTGATCGATCGCAATTCTGTAAAGAACATATAGTACGATCCTTGGCTCTCTTAGAAACTAATTTCAATTTTCCCGGTCAGACAGCATTTTATCGCGGTAAAGTACGTGATGTATATGATG
>CALHUZ010000472.1 GCA_938039305.1 uncultured Saprospiraceae bacterium | reverse complement strand
GCACAGCAGGTCACTAAGCCAACTTATGGTGATGTATTATTGAAAAATGCTACAGTACATACGATCACGCAAGGCGTAAAAGCGAATACTGACGTCCACATAGTGGATGGTAAGATTGCTAATGTCGGTGCTAACTTAACTGCAAGTGGGAACACGATAGTTTTAGATTGTAGTGATCATCATATCTATCCAGGATTCATAGATGGAGGAACGAGACTTGGATTGTCTGAGGTGAGTTCTGTGTCTTTGACAAATGACTATAACGAGATAGGAGATGTCATCCCTCATATGCAAGCGCTTACAGCAGTCAATCCTAATTCTGTAGCTATCCCAGTGACAAGAGTCAGTGGAGTTACTACTGTGATTGTAGCTCCATCTGGAGGAATATTTCCGGGAACGGCAAGCCTTATAAATCTGAATGGTTATACACCTGGTCAGATGGCTGCAGGATTTGAAGGCGTAGTGATG
This sequence comes from uncultured Saprospiraceae bacterium, assembly GCA_938039305.1. Classification (GTDB taxonomy): domain Bacteria; phylum Bacteroidota; class Bacteroidia; order Chitinophagales; family Saprospiraceae; genus JAJRXG01. The sequence goes on along the minus strand of CALHUZ010000472.1, from coordinate 2,535 downwards.
AACTTTCCAGCTTCTGGAAAACGTGGACGTCGAGATAGAAGATCAGAAGAGGATATTAAAAAGGCAAATGAGAAAGCGACGAAGCAGATCGATGATCTGTGGAAGGAAGTAGCGACCTATCACAAGATCGATAGCGCTTCTGCAGGGAAGGCAAATGCTAAGATGACGTATCAGCCTGAGATGGCCACGCTTGTGAAAGTCTATAGAGGCGAAGTACCACTCATGATCAATGTGAATAAGGACAAAGACATCGAAGCTGCGCTCAAGTGGATCGAGAAAAAGAAGGTCAAAGCGATCCTCGTCGGAGTGTCTGAAGGATATCGTGTAGCTGATAAGATTGCGAAGGCGGGAGTACCAGTTATCACTGGTCCTGTACAAGCGATTCCGGGTCGTTCTGAAGAGCGCTATGACGTCGCTTACGCAAATGCAGGTGTGATGTCTAAAGCAGGTGTGAAAGTCGCCCTAAGAACTGCTGATACAGAGAATGTACGTAACCTTCCTTTCCATGCAGGATTTGCTGCGGCATATGGGATGGGACAAGAAGAAGCACTAAAAGCCATCACTATTAACTCAGCTGAGATATTTGGTCTTGGTGATATGTATGGTAGCATAGAAGCGGGTAAAGTGGCTAATCTTTTTGTATCCACAGGAGATCCATTCGAGATGAAAAGTAGAATCGTGCACCTCTTTATAAAAGGATGGAATGTGCCTACTGAGAGCAGACATACACTTCTGTATAATGAGTTTTTAGAACGATCTCCAGGATTGGAAGATTGATCAAGAATATCATATTTGATTTTGGAGGGATACTGATTGATATCGATTATCAACAGACTAATGTGCATATCGGTAAGCACTTTGGTATCAATGATCTTAGTAAAGAGCCATTTTGGTCGATCATGGTACGACATGAAGTGGGTCATACTGACACCGATGAATTCGTTGCAGAACTTCAAAGTCAAAGCAAAGAGCATATACCTAAAGAAATACTGATAGAAGGTTGGAACAGTATGCTCGGCAAAGTGGCCAAGCATAAAATAGAAATGTTAGAACAGCTTAAGAGTAATTATAATCTCTACCTACTAAGCAATACCAATGTCACCCACATCGACTTTGTCTATGCCTATCTCAAAGAGGAATATGGAATAGAAGATTTTGGAAAGCAATACTTCACCAAGGACTACTTTTCTCATCTGGTCTATATGCGCAAACCCAATCTTGATATCTACGAGTATGTTATCAAGGATGCTGAGATAGATCCTTCAGAATCCATCTTCATAGATGATAATGCTGATAATGTCGCAGGAGCCATAGCTGCTGGGTTGTATTCTGTGGTTCATGATCCAAAGGTGGATATCACTGAGGTGATAGAGGGATATATTGCAAGTGTGCAAGGGGCTTAAGCCCCTTGTCAAAAAAAGAATCGCCACTCATAATCTGCTATATTATTAAGTGACGATTCTCAAAATTCTAATTGTTAATCTATACTTCTTGGTGTGGCAAAGTTTACTTTGCTATTAGTACTTTTTCTGATCTGATTTTATCTCCTTGTTGTGAAGTGATAATTACAACTCGTGTAATGTCTTTTGATAGTTGAAATTGTTGTCCTGAATGGGCGTCTTGATAAGACAAACTTCTTTTTTCGATAAGCTTACCCCGAAGACTATGTACAAAGAATGTTACATGTTCTTTTGTAGGACTTGTGTATTTAACTGTAAGATCGCCGCTGCGATCAATATGGCCTTTAAGACTTACATCGGTGTTATCAAATGGGAATTCACCTTTATAATCTGATTTAGACCTGAAAGATAAAACTTGAGTCCTCATTGAAGATCTAATTTTTTCTTGTGGAGAAAACTTTTGATAATACTCCTGGTGGGTGTATTTTTTAAAGATTGTATCCCGTTCGCCAAATTCATTTTTAAAAACGATTGATTCGGTTATTAGATTATTTTTTGGATCTGCAAACAAGTGTACAACAGTGTCTGTTGAAGAGTTTAGAGGAATGGCCTTGTTTTTAGGTTGTTCGTCTGAAGGCTCAATCATCATCGCTTCAGTAAAAGTCTCTGGATCGAAGATTATAGTCGTATCGTATTCTATGGATTCTGGTTTTAGAGATACTGCAAGGTTATTACTTGTTCCTATTCCTTCAGATTCACTTATGTGAATTTCTTTGGCCTTTAAGAACAGAGAGCTACCGTCTCTTTGATGAATGGTGACAACTGAAAGACCTTTCCTTTTTTCAATTGATATTTCACGGGTGTCACTAAGGAAATTAACTTCTTTCGATTTTTTCTTCGATGTAATGTGTGTCACTATACCTGGCCCTTTAAGTACTGTTAGATCCATGGACTTCTCTGGCTTAAAACCATTTAGGAATTCTAGACCATGCAGATAAACGCTATTGTTAACAACTATTATAGATTCTTGAATTATTTTTTCATATTCCTTTGTATAGACTTCTACAACACCGTCTGACGCTTGCTTTCCATATTTTTTAATAGCTGCTTCTCCTTTTAAAACATTGATATGATC
>CALHUZ010000471.1 GCA_938039305.1 uncultured Saprospiraceae bacterium | reverse complement strand
AGATCATCAGTCGTCAGAGAATTTGCGGAAAACATGAGTACGGAAAATATTATGATTTCCTTTAGCGAGTTTTCAGGAAGTGCAGATTTTTCGAATGTCGGAGCTATTGTGATCACTGCAAGCGGTGAGCCCGAGATTGATTTAATTATAGATAGAATTTGTACAGAGGGGCCTGTACCATCCGGACCTTCCCCATCGATGTGTGAATTGACAAGCATAACAGCGGGCGCTGCTACATGCGCAGGAAATACTGGTTATACAGTCACGGTGAGTTGGGTTGGCGCTGATGCCTCTGTATCTTTGATTGCTGGAGGTGCTGGTTCGCCTGCATCAATGACGACACCAGCCAGAGATGGTTCCGTAACATTTACTTATCCTCTGACAGATTTAAATTATAACATTTCATTATTAGATACTGAAGGCCTTTGTACGGGTATTGGTCTTGGAAGCGGTCTTAGTGGAAACGCACCCGGTTGTGCTGCTCCCCCGGCAGCCTGTGAACTGACAAGTATATCAGCAGGAGCTGCTACCTGTTCAGGAAACGATGCTTATACGGTAACTGTAAGTTGGGTCGGAGCTGATGCCTCTGTAATTTTGACTGCTGGAGGCGCTGGTTCACCTGCATCTGTTTCTACACTAACGAGAGATGGTTCTCAGACATTTACTTATCCTCGGACAGATTTAAATTATAGCCTTTCATTCTCAGATAGTGATGGTCTCTGTGCTGGTTTGGGACGTGGTATAAGTGGCAGCGCTCCTAGTTGTGCACCGACATTCGCTGGAGTACCTACGATGGGTGAATGGGGCTTAATTTGTCTAACACTTATTTTCTTAATATTTGGTACGATGGCAATGAGACAATATGTCTTTACTCCATCTATCAAATAATTGAACTGATAAAAATATTTGTTTAAGGAAAGCTAAGTATGATTAAATACAGCTTTCCTTTTTTTTATTCCCTCTCATGTTCTCTAGTATTATTTTTAGAGCTTAATAATATAAATGATTGGGATTATATTAGTCTACTATAATTGTAGACTATGATCTATATGAAGAGACTTCTAATTATTCAATTATAAATGTCGATTCTTATGTTATTCATCCGACGTTCTATTTTTGTGAAGACTTTTGTAGGCGTCCCAATATTTTATTTCTTTCATATGTTTGAAGAGGGTTAATACTATATCCTATGTCGAAAAAGAGAAAGCTAAAGAGGCGTAAAAATTCTGATGATAAAACGAAATCAGCTCAGAGTAAAACAATGTTGATTTACTATGTATCTGTGATTGGCTTTGCCTTGGCTTATCATATCTTCTCTAATCAAGCTTGGTTCTTAACTCTTGCAAAACCAATTTTTGTTGGCTATGCAAACATGGGAAGTTATATATTGAATATTTTAGGTGAAGGGACAAGCGCCAATGGAGTATCCATCACATCACCTTTTTTCAGTTTGACTATCAAGGAAGGATGTGATGCTATCACACCTATAATACTTTATAGCATGGCTATATTAGCATTCCCAATATCCTTTAGACTTAAATGGCCAGGTTTAATATTGGGAATATTGGCACTCTTTATTCTTAATGTCATCAGAATTATTTCACTCTATTTTGTAGGAAAACACTTCAGCTATGAGACGTTCGATTTTGTTCATGTGGATGTTTGGCAAATACTATTTCTTATCATGACAATATTTACCTGGCTCTTATGGATGAGATGGGCACTCATTAGTAAATCTGAACAGGTTAAAAGCGCGTAAGACTCATGAATAATATCCCTTCTCTCAAATACTTATTTAAGATACTGGGCATTTTTACGGTCGTTTTTACCGCTCTGATACTTATTAGTTCTTTTGATGGTGTAAGAAAAGGTCATAATATATTTTACTGCAGTATTACGAATGTCATTTTTAATTCTATTAACCCCGAAATACGTGCTGATTTTTCGACGGAAACCAGAATGGATTTAAAACATTATGGAATCGCTATAGAATTATATAACGAAAAGAAATATAAAAAACGACAACTAACAAAATCACAACTGAGGCAGATAAGACCAGAAGTAACCAAATATCCAAATCTACATGCATTAGTCCTTGTACCTACCATTTTTTTATTCTGTTTATTTATAGCTACTCCAATTCCAATTAAATCGAAGCTTCTAAAAATACCTTTTGCACTGCTTGTATTTTATATCTGCCTTGTTTTTTATTATAGTTACATCTTCTCTTTAACCCTTAATAAAGGCAACTTTGAACTGGATTCCATTTGGCACTTCATTATTCGACCTTTTGGTGTAGACAACTTAGAGATGATTAATATTTTTGTAATTATAATTTGGGGTGGTTTGACTATTCCCCAAATGATGAGCCTTAATCATTCTAAGAAAGGCTAGAAATCAATAATCACTTGAGAAATTAGTGATCTCTTATTTTAATGTCCACCAGACTTTGATTCCGAAAAACTGAAAAATGTTAATCATTGTAGGTAAAGTCGATCTCAATATTTTTTATTTAGAGTATGCTTGTCGAATATAAGTATCGATTGGTCAGTGATCTGCTTATTAGAAGTAGGTAAAAACTAGAAAACCTATTGATAGTCATATTGTCAGCTATGACAACTACTTTACAATTAGCTTAATTGGTCGATATTGCTTTTTCTAAAAATGTGGTATCTGATATAGCCGGCGTCATAGAGGTGTATTTATTGAAAACATATACAACCCCAAACCATGACAAACTTTATCAATTCAACTGCAACACTAATCAGCTTCATCGCAGTTCTTTTCGCATCTAATGTATTAGCAGCAAACGAGCTTGAATTAAGATTCAACAAAGCAAGCTATGATGAGAACAAGCAGGAGCTTTTTGTAGATGTAGAAGTACAGTATACACAGAACGGAGAGTTGGTATTAGCTGGACAGAATTACAGATTCTTTTACAGCAGTGAAGTACTTGAGTTAGATGCAGCGTCAACTAAGTCACTTTTATCAGAAGAGTCATACGGTAAGATTTCAATAGACAATCACAAAAGCGGAATTAAAGCAGACAAAGTGAATCAGTTATCATTTGATGACAATCTTGGATTTGCTAACTTTTCTATAGACTTAAGAGATGTAGAGAATGGAGGAAAGACAATCACATCAGCAGATGGTTGGGTAACAGTTGCAAGATTAAAGTTTGATGTAAAGGAAGCAGGAGCATCATATGACTTAGTATGGGGGAGAGAAGATGCAACAGATCTATATGCTACAGCATTTGTTGAAGTAGCAGAGTGGACATCAGCAAATAGCCTTAAAGCAGTAGCAGTAACTTACTACGGAGACTTACTATCAGAAGATGAGCAGTCAGTAGAAGCAACTATAGAAGATGTAACAGTTGGTCCTAATCCAACAGCAGACTTTGTTAACGTAACACTTGATAGAGAGCTTGGTCAGAATGCAACGATCACACTTAGAGACATGACAGGCAAGCAAGTAAGAAGCTCAGTGATGGCAGAAGGAGCGATCTCAACAACAATAGATCTTTCAGACTTAGGAGCTGCATCATATGTACTTGAGATGATTGATGGAGATCAGAATAGCGTATACAACACACGAGTGATCGTGGCGAGATAAAAAATATATATCCCTTCGTTCTTTAAAGGTATCAGATGTACATCTGATACCTTTTTTTATATTTAGCATTGACTTCATCATTATTTCTTGATACTTATGTCGGGCAAACAGATTGGATACTACTTAGAACGGACCACCAGACAGGTGAAGTTGGCTTTCACAAAAGCTTTTGGTGACAATGATATCGACCTTACTCCTGAACAATGGGTCATTCTTGATCACCTCTTAACAGATAATGGGGTCTCGCAAAATGATCTTGGTGCTAAGAGCTATAAGAATGCACCTACAGTGTCTCGAATTTTGGATGTTCTCGAGCGAAAAAAGTTTGTCGAACGTCAAAGGTTTGATAACGACAGACGGAGATACAAGATATACTTAACCCAAGAGGGTAGAGCAGTAGCCGAGAAGGCCTTGCCGATCGCTATATCGATGAGAGAGAACGGCTGGGTAGGTCTTTCAGAAGAAGACTATGGCCACTTTATCAGAATCATAGAGACTGTGTTTGATAATTTTGATCCGTCTTAGTTTATTCTCTACTTTTGCGACCTACCATGGAGCAGGAACAAGTTGGAGTATTTGGTTATTTCATAGATCGCACAGCTAAAGCGATCAAGGCGGATCTCAATGATCGTTTCAAGAAACTTAAGATAGATATCACACCTGAGCAATGGCTCCTGCTGAGCAAGCTATATAATCGTGATGGTCAGTCACAAGTCGAACTTGGTGATAGTACCTATAAGAATGCTCCTACGATATCTCGGATCATTGATCTGCTATGTAAGAAAGGATATGCCGAGCGCCATCCATTTGACGGAGATCGAAGGAAGTTCAAGATTTATATAACAGATGATGGGCAAGAGGTAATCAAGCAGACTATGCCTCAGGTCCTTAATGCCAGATCTGATGGATGGTCTGGACTGTCTTCAGAAGATTATGAGGACTTCTTAAGGATCATCAATAAGGTCTTCACTAACCTTAATAAATAGAATATCCCAGGATATTAAAGGCCCTATGTCTTAGTTGGATATATCGAACATTTTGACGCCGCCTACATAAGCCTGCAATACTTGGAGCTCTTTTAATTGTACAGGATCAACTTGAGTTGGGTCATCACTCAGAATCACGAAGTCTGCCAACTTTCCAGCTTCCAAGCTCCCTTTGTTGTTCTCATCAAAAGAAGCATAAGCTGCATCTATAGTGTATGCCCGAAGGGCTTCCAAGACGCTGATTTTTTGTTCAGGTACCCAGCCATCTGGATTTCTATTATCAAGTGTTCTTCTTGTCACAGCCGCATAAATACCTAAAATCGGCGAAGCAGGTGCCACAGCCCAATCACTTCCAAAAACTACTTTCGCATCGGCATCCAAGAGAGAGCGAAAAGCATATGTAGTTTTAATCCTTTCAGACCCAAGATACTCTTCGGCCCATCTACCATCATCGATAGCATGATATGGCTGCATACTTGCGATGGCACCTAATTCTTTAAACCTTTTGATATCATCTGGCGCCAGATGTTGTGCATGTTCTATTCTAAATCGTCTATCTCTTTTTCCATTTTCATCGATCACCCTTTCGTAAATATTGAGCAAAGTGTGAATCGCACTATCTCCTATGGCATGAATCATAACATGCTGATTGGCCTTGTCCGCTTCGGATATCCAGCCGTATAACTCTTGCTCATGATTTAGAAAAAATCCTTTGTCATCTTCTTTGTCAGAATAGTGATCATGAAAAGCTGCCGTATGAGAGCCTAATGAACCATCTACAAATCCCTTAAGGGATCCGATTTTAATCCACTCGTCGTTTTGATGAGTGTGTTCCTTAAGGCGCTCCCATTCGTTCAGAGGTGTTGCGGCGTAAATTCTAACTTTTAGATTTTTCTCATCCTGATGTTTTTTAGCCGTACTGAAACTTTCAAAATCCTTGTTGAATCCATCTACATCATGAACACTGGTTACTCCATGCGATAAAAAGTATTCTTGTGCAGCCTCAAATGCGTTATTCTTTTGTTCTGGAGTCATCGCTGGCATGTTGTCCATCACAAGATTCATAGCGTTATCTTTTAGAATTCCAGTTAGCTCTCCATTAGCATCTTTTTCAATTGTGCCACCTTCGATATCTGGAGTGTTTTTGTCTATGCCGACATATGCTAACGCTGCTGCATTGGCTAAAGCCATGTGCCAATCCAGTCGCATGATTAGAACTGGATTGTCCGGAGTCACTTTATCTATCCAATCTTTATGAGGTAACTCGCCACCCCAAAGTGTATGATCCCAGTTGCCTTCAAGAATCCATTCGCCTTTTTGTAAGGTGCTGGCAAAATCGCCTACTCGCTTGCTAAAGATCTCCGGAGTACTCGCGTCCCTTAGGTCTACATTAAGTAGACTCCTTCCACCAGTCATCAGATGAACATGGCTATCTATAAATCCTGGAGTGACAAACTTTCCCTTAAGATCGATCACTTGTGTCTGAGCTCCCTTGTGTTTTAGTATTCCAGAACCCACACCAATCGCAATGATTCTTTCACCTGAAATCGCCATTGACTGGGCATAAGCTTGAGAAGTATTTGCGGTCCAGATCTTCGCATTGGTTATGATGAGGTCTGCATCTTGGATGTTCTTATTACAGGAAGTATTTAGAAGCACGAGGAGTAGGGCGATAATGACTTTAGAGTTCATAGCAAAGTACTTGAGGTGTAATGTACTCATTCATTGCATTGTAACTCATAGAGACTTTGCGTTCGCCTTAGTTGGAGGGAGAAACCAAAACTTCAAAAGGCAACTTATCGAAGGAAGGCCACTTTAAAGGATATTGATACTTTTCATCAATAGCGGTTTGTGAGCCCTACTGATCGGGATCACTGACTTTCTGATGACTAATGAGTTATCTTCTATATCAACGATTTTGTCCAGATTAACTATATAGGATCTGTGCACTTTTAGAAACCTTGGATGAAGTATTCTACTGTCTATGGACTTCATGCTACCATGTATCAAGTGACTAGTTGTAGTTGTATGAACCTTGGCATAATCTCCTACATTCTCTATGTACAAAATGTCCTCGTACGGGATGCGTACAAATCTTCCTTCGGTTTTAATATATATCTCGTGTCTTGCACTTTCTGAAGCTATGGCATACAACTGATCTTGTCTTTGTATGGCCTTGTCAACTGCTTTCGCAAATCTTGGGAAAGTGATGGGCTTCTTGAGGAAGTCCGTAACATCATATTCATATGCAGCGAAGGCATACTCCTCATTCCCTGTAGTGAAAATG